>DASPZZ010000264.1:0-12116 GCA_035635995.1 Binatia bacterium
CGCGACCATGGCCGCGATGAGCCGCTCTCACTTCTCGCACACGTTCCACGCCGTGGCCGGCATGGCCCTGCGCGACTACGTCCGAGATCTCCGGCTCCAGCACGCCCACCAGCTCATGCTCACCTCCCCGCTCTCGCTCACGGACGTCGCGATCGACTCCGGGTTCTACGATCTGCCGCATTTCGACAAGGCATTCCGTCAGCGCATCGGGGTGTCGCCTCAGGAATACCGGAATAGGTACGGGCCAGAGGGCAACAGCAGGACGACAGGGAGTGGGAATCGAGCGGCGCGACGGTAGGCGACTTATACCAACGTATAGCTAGGCGGCTCGCCCCCGCGGGCGCTACGGTTCCGCCGTCATGGCCGCCGAGCACGTCTCGATCGTCGACGACGACGAGCCAGTCAGAGAGGCGGTCGACGGCCTCCTCCGGTCGGCCGGACTCGAGACGAGGGCGTTCGCCTCGGCGGAAGATTTCCTTCGATCTCCCCATCGGCTGACGACCCGATGCCTGATTCTCGATCTCTGGATGCCCGGCATGGGCGGGCGGGAGCTCCAGCAGAGGCTAATCGCGAATGGTCACCGGATTCCGATCATCATCCTCACGGCGAACGCCGAGCATGACGTGCGTACCCGCGCGCTGGAGGCGGGGGCGGTGGCGTTCCTGTCGAAGCCGGTCGACGGAGACATCCTGCTCGCCGCGGTGAAGCTGGCGCTGGCCAAACAGTAGCAAGGCTCAATCTTCCCTCGCCCGCGACGACCCTTTCGGTCTGGGAGATGAACGCGTTGCTGGCGCGGCTGAGCGTCGGCGAGATCATGACGAAGGCGGTCCTCACGGTCGGCCCCAGCCGCGATGTCCGCGAAGCGGCGTCGACCGAGACAGACCTGCTGCGGGCGTTTGTGGGGGCCGTCACCCAGACGAGTGGGTGAGATTTCACCCGACGCCGTCCGATGCCCTGCCCGCGTAGGACCTGCACGCCGTGGAGAGACTACCCGCCTCGCGCCTCGCTCTGCGATCGAAACACCCCGGCTTTACGTCCGTGCGGACGGGGCGGACCGGTTACTTCAATAGTGCTGGGCGCTGAGCCGGAGAAGCCTGGCGTCGCTCTTGCTGCAGCGCAAGCTGCGCCCGGACGACTGGCATCTTGGCAGATTCGGGCCTGAGGAGAGCGCGAATGGACGTCTCTCGCCGCGACTTCCTGCGCGTCGCCGGGCCGGGGACCGCGCTCGGCGGCCTGGCCGCCCTGGGCGCCGGCCTGGCGCCGGCGGTGGCGCGGGCTCAGGCGCTCCGGATCAAGAGCGCCAAGACCACGCCGAGCGTGTGCCCGTACTGCTCGATCGGGTGCGGCACGCTCGTGCACACGGTCGAGGGCGCAATCGTCAACATCGAGGGCGATCCACGAAGCCCGCACAGCGAGGGCACTCTCTGCCCCAAGGGCGCGGCGACGTACCAGCTCCACGTGAATCCCAATCGACCGACCGGGGTCCTGCACCGGGCGCCGGGTGCCACCGAGTGGGAGGAATGGCCGCTCGACCGCGCGATGGACCGCGTGGCCGAGCTCGTCAAGAAGACGCGCGACGAGACGTTCATCGAGCGCTTGCCCAGCGGCAAGCTGGTCAACGCCACGACCGCCATCTTCTCGCTCGGCGGCGCCACGCTCGACGTCGAGTGGAACCACATCCAGCAGAAGCTCATGCGTGGGCTCGGCGTCGTCGCGATCGAGAATCAGGCCAGGATCTGACACAGCTCCAGCGTCCCCGGGCTGGGGACACGGCTCGGACGGGGCGCCGCCACCATGTACCCGCGCAGCATGGCCGACTCCGACTGCGTGATGGTCATGGGCTCCAACATGGCGGAGTGCCACCCCGTAGCCTTCCGCTGGCCGATGCAGGCCAAGGTGAACGGCGCCAAGCTGATCCACGTCGATCCCCGCTTCACGCGCACGAGCGCGATGGCCGACATCCACGCGCCCATCCGCGCTGGATCCGACATCGCCTTCCTGGGCGGGATCATCAACTACGTCATCAACAGCCGGCGCTGGCAGACCGAGCCCTTCTTCAAGACCTGGCTCGTGAGCTACACGAACGCCGCCACGATCATCAACGAGCAGTACCGAGACGCCGAGGACAACAACGGCGCGTTCTCGGGCCTCATGGAGTACAAGGGCGGCCTCCCTGAATGGCCGTACAACGGCTTCGTCGGCGAGTACGACGGCAAGAGCTGGCAGTATGCGGGCACCCACGCGGGGGACCAGGGCCGCAGCGCGGCGACCGCGCAGTCCGGCGAGACGCCCGCCGGCCCGCCGTACGACGGGCTGGTCCAGTCGCTGTTGAAGCCGCCGCCGGAGCGCGACGAGACGCTCAAGCATTCCCGCTGCGTCTTCTCGATCGTCAAGCGCCACTTCAGTCGCTACACGCCCGAGATGGTTGAGCGCGTCACCGGCTGCCCCAGGGACACGTTCCTCAAGGTGGCCAAGACGCTGCTCGACAACTCCGGCCCGGACCGCACGTGCTCGTTCGCCTACGCGGTGGCCTGGACCCAGCACACGAATGGACCGCAGGTCATCGGCTGCGCCGCGCTCCTGCAGCTGCTGCTCGGAAACTTCGGGAGGCCCGGCGCGGGGATCATGGCGCTCCGCGGTCACGCGTCGATCCAGGGCTCGACCGACGTGCCGACGCTCTATCACTCGATCCACGGCTACATGCCGGCGCCGACGGCGCTCAAGAAGCACGATTCGCTGCAGGACTACCTGCGGGCGGAGACGCTGCCGACGGGGTACTGGGCCAACACGCCGAAGTTCGTGGTCTCGTACCTCAAGTCGATGTACGGGTCCGCCGCCACCCGCGAGAACGGCTTCGGCTGGGACTGGCACCCGAAGATTCTGGGCGACCACTCGCACCTGCCGATGTTCGTGGCCATGGCCGACGGCAAGGTCAAGGGGATGCTCCTCGTCGGTCAGAACCCGGCCACCTCGCTCAACGCCCGCCTCGAGCGCGCCGGCATGCGCCGGCTCGAGTGGCTGGTGGTCAAGGACAACTGGCTGCACGAGAGCGCGACCTTCTGGAAGAACGCGCCCGAGGTCAAGCGCGGCGAGGTCAAGCCGCAAGACATCCAGACCGAGATCTTCTTTTTTCCGTCGTCCCAGGTCGCCGAGACGGAGGGCACGTTCACCAACACGCAACGTCTCCTGCAGGCGCACTTCAAGGCGGCCGAGGCGCCCGGCGACTGTCGCACCGACGTCTGGTTCACGTATCAGCTCGGCCAGCGGCTCAAGAAGCTCTACGCCGACAGCCCGGCGCCCCGTGATCAGGGGTTCAAGAACCTGGTCTTCGACTACGAGCACGAGGACCCGAACGAGAAGGCGCGCGGCGAGCCTTCGGCCGCGAAGCTCCTCAAGGAGGTCAACGGCTATTACAGCGACGATCCCGGACGCCACGTGGCGAGCTTCGGCGATCTCAAGGACGACGGCTCGACGACCTGCGCGTCCTGGATCTATTGCGGCGTGTTCCCGGCTCCCGACAAGAACCGCGCGGCCTCGAAGGAGCCCGACCCGCCCGGTGCGCCGGGCGCCCATCTCAACTGGGGCTACGCGTGGCCGGCCAACCGGCGTCTGCTCTACAACCGCGCCTCCGCCGACCTCCAGGGCCGGCCGTGGAGCGAGCGCAAGAAATGGGTGTGGTGGGACGAGGCGCAGCGGAAGTGGGTCGGCTACGACGTGCCGGACTTCGCGGCCACGAAGCCGCCGGCCGCGCCGGCCAAGCCGGGCGCGATCGGCATGGACGCGCTGTCGGGGAAGCAGCCCTTCATCATGAAGCCGGACGGGGTGGCCTGGCTGTTCGTGCCCAGCGGTCTCGTGGACGGTCCGCTGCCCACCCACTACGAACCCGCCGAGTCGCCGGTCAAGAATCCGCTCTACGCGCAGCAGGCGAGCCCGGTGCTGAAGTACTGGAAGCGCGACGACAACGCGCTGGCTCCCGTCGGAGACCCGCGCTACCCGTACGTGATCACGACCTATCGGCTCACCGAGCACTACCTCGCGGGGGCGATGAGCCGCTGGAACCCGTGGCTGTCGGAGCTCCAGCCCGAGCTCTTCATCGAGCTGTCGCCGGAGCTGGCGCAAGTCAAGGGCATTCGCAACCTCGACTGGGTCCGCGTCAGCACGCCGCGCGCCCAGGTCCGCGCCAAGGCCCTCGTGACCCGCCGGATGCAGCCGTTCACCATCGACGGCAAGGTCGTCCACCAGGTCGGCATGCCCTGGCACTGGGGCTACGAGGGACTGGTCACGGGCGACATCGTGAACGAGCTGACGCCGCTCGTCGGTGACCCGAACGTGACGATCCACGAAGGCAAGGCCTTCGTGTGCAACGTGGAGAAAGCCTGATGGCCGAGCCGATGGGCTTCTTCACCGATACGACGGTCTGCATCGGCTGCAAGGCCTGCGAGGTCGCGTGCAAGGAATGGAACCAGCTGCCGGCCAGCGCCGGCGGCGCTCCCACGCTGTCCGGCGACAGCTACGACAACACGCGGCGCCTCGACGGCATCCACTGGCGCCACGTCAGGTTCGTCGAGCAGTTCTCGCCCGACCGGCGCGACGGCCGCTGGCTCTTGATGTCCGACGTGTGCAAGCACTGCGTCCAGGCCGGCTGCCTCGAGGTGTGCCCGACGGGCGCCATCATCCGCACCGAGTTCGACACGGTCGTGATCCAGTCCGACACCTGCAACGGCTGCCGCGACTGCATCGGGGCCTGTCCCTTCGGCGTCATCGGGATGAATCCGGTCTCGGACACGGCCCAGAAGTGCACGCTCTGCTACGACCGCCTGCAGGCCGGGCTGGAGCCCGCCTGCTCCAAGGCCTGCCCCACCGACTCGATCCAGTTCGGGACGATCGCCGACCTCAGACAGAAGGCGCAGGCCCGGGTCGGGAAGCTCCACGCCGGGGGTGAGCGGCGCGCGTATCTCTATGGCGCCGACGACAAGATGCTGGGAGGGCTCAACTCCTTCTTCCTCCTCGTCGACAAGCCTGAAGTCTATGGTCTGCCGCCCAACCCGCGGCTGCCCACGCGCAATCTGGTGCCGAGCTCACTCTTCTCGGCGCTGGGTGCGCTGGTGCTCGGTCTGATGGGCGTCATCAGCTTCCGCATGCGGGGAGCGAACGCCGCCGCGCGCGAGGAGGAGCTCGCCGATGAGCGCGATCGGACTGCCTGACACGTTCTTCACGGCGCCGCCGCACTGGCGCTGGCTCATCATCCTCTACTTCTTCGTCGGGGGGCTCGCCGGAGGCTGCTACATGCTGGCGGTGCTCGCCGACGTCTTCGGCGACCCAGGCGATCGGCGTCTGGCGCGAACGGGCTACTCGATCGCATTCGGCGCGATCGTGCTGAGCGGCCTTCTCCTCACGATCGACCTCGGCCAGCCGCAGCGCTTCTGGCACATGCTCGTCCAGTCGCACACGGGCCGGCCGATGTTCAAGGCATGGTCGCCGATGTCCGTCGGGTCGTGGGCCCTCCTTCTCTTCGGCGCCGTCTCGTCCCTGTCGTTTCTCGCGGCACTCGCCGACGCCGGCCGGCTCCCCTGGCGAGGCCTGAGCCGGCTGCGGCCACCGAGCGCGGCGGGCTACGTCGTCGGCGTCATCGGCGGGCTGCTCGGGTTCTTCGTAGCCGGCTATACGGGCGTTCTGCTCTCGGTGACCAACCGGCCGATCTGGGCCGATACCTGGCTGCTGGGCCTCACCTTCATCGTCTCGGCGGCGTCGATCTCGGCGGCCCTGCTCGTGCTCGTGTCCTACGTCGACGGCTGGTTGAGCACGGGGGTCTACGCGCTGAGGCGCTTCGACGCGTGGGCCCTGGTACTCGAGCTGCTGGTCCTGGTTGCGCTCGTCGCCTCGCTGGGCGCCGTGGCGCGGATATGGCTGAGTGCCTGGGGCGCGTTCCTGCTCGCGATGGTCATCATCGGTATCGTCGCTCCGCTCGCGCTGCACTGGCGTCTCGTGGCAGTCGGCCGGCTGACGACCCCGATCGCCGCCGCGCTGGTGCTGGTCGGCGGCTTCCTGCTGCGCGTCGTGATCGTCCTGTCGTCCGAAGGCCTGGGACTGGTGTGACATGCGACGAGCGTTCCTCGCGGCATCCGGCGTCGTCCTCGTGACCGCGGCGGCGGGTTGTACCAGCCCCGAGGCCACGCGGGCGCGCGGCGGCGGCCCCGGGGCCGATCCGGGGAACCACGGGGCGGTCGTCAGGATGCATGACGGCGCCGAGCCCTACTATGAGACGCCGCGACTGACGGAGACGCCGGGCGCGTCGCGACGATCGGCCAGTCAGGCGAAGGCCGCGGAAGGCGGACGCCGGTGATGCGCCCACCCGCCGCCACGCCGGTCGCGCTCACCCGCGACCATCCGGAGTGGAAGCCGTGGCTCGCGCTCCTCGCCGAGGCGCGGCGCGCGCTGGACGATCCGCTCTGGGCCCGTGCCGTCCCCGCCGACTCGCGGGGCGCGGCGCCGTCTTCGCCGGGGCCGGCCCCGCTCCTTCACGCCGCGAGGCTCACCGTCGATCGGAATGGGACGGACCGGTTCCTCCGCCGGCTCTTCGAGGTCGCCGGAAACGGCGGCGAGTCCGCGGCGACGCTGCGAGCCGCCGCGCGGAGCGAGCACCTGGACGTCCCGGCGCTCCTGGAGGCGGCGATCCGCCAGGACGCGCGATGTCTCGACGACTGGGCGGCCGGCCTGGGCGTCGAGCCCGTGGTGCTGCGCGCCGTCGTCGCCGTCGCGGCGACGCCCTTGCTCCACGCATGCAGACGCGCCTGGCAGGACCGGCTGCCGGCGGGCTGGCGACAGGGCTACTGTCCCGTCTGCAGCGCCTGGCCGACGCTCGCCGAGGCGCGCGGGCTCGAGCGCAGCCGCCGGCTTCGCTGCGCGCGGTGCGGCGGTGACTGGCGCACGGACTGGCTCCGCTGCCCCTACTGCGACAACGCGGACCACGCGAGGCTGGGCGCCCTGGTCGCCGACGCGCCCCTGGAGACCCGAAGAGTCGAGACGTGCGAGGCGTGCCGCGGCTACGTCAAATCGATCGCCACGCTCCGGGCGACTCCGCCGGACGAGGTGACGCTCGTCGACCTGGACACCGTCGAGCTCGACATCGCCGCGCTCGAGCACGGATACGCACGGCCGGACGAGCCTGCGTACGTCATGAGGACGCGCGTCGTGGCGGCCGATCCATGATCCGGCGCCCCGCGGATCTCTGTCGGGAGCTGCTGGCCGCGCTGGAAGCCTTCGACGGGCGCCGGCGCCGCCGAAAGCGCGATACGACCCCGGACGCGGTCGGGATGGCGATCAAGCGGGAATTGCTCGAGCGCGCCGTGGCCGAGGATCCCGCTCCGGAGGCGTTCGAGGCGTGGCTGCTCGAGCAGTGTCTGGCCGGTGCGCGCACGCATTCGGTGGGCGCCGTCCGTGCCATGGCGCTGGAGATCCACGGGGAGTACCAGCTGACCGCGTCGCTGCCGGCCTTCGAGGCCTGGCTGGCCTCCGGCGCGCCGTCCGAGGACCGCGATGCCGGCGGCTGAGCACCTCGGGAAGGGCGCGGTGCGGTCGAGCCTGCCGTCCGTCGGGTACAGCGCGGCGTGGCTGCAGGATTTTCTGCGGCGGACCAGCGCGCTCAGCTTCACGGAGGCGCAGGCGGAGCAGGTCGCCGCCCTCGCGGAGCGCAAGCTGGTGGACCTGTTCGACGTGGCGGCGGAGGCGGCGCTGGCGAACGGCCGGGCGCGCATCATGCGGCACGATCTGCCGATCACCAAGGGCCTGCGTGCCCTGCTCGTCGAGACCGATGCCTCCGCGCGCGTCCTGGAGCTGCGACCACTGCTCGTGTTCCTGGGCGACGCCGGCGTGTCCGGGCCGCTCGACGAGCTGGTGAAGGCGGAGATCCCACGGCTCATGGCCGCCATGCTCTCCCTCGCCGCGCGCGTCATCGCCCTCCTCGAGCCCGCGAGCATGAGCCCCGAGGAGCGCCTGGAGCGATTGCTGCGGGGGACCCCCAACGAGCCGACGCGCTGGGAGCTCGAGCGGGCCGCCCGCGTCCTGCATCTGACACTGTGAGGAAAGGCGAACAGGACATGGTCAGCGTAGCGTTGCTCGTGCTCTCGGGCCGCGTCGCCGCGGCTCTGATGGCGAGAGCGGCCGAGCTCTTCGACCACCCGGTCATCGAGAAGGTCGACGTCCTGGCCGCCGAGGTGCCGGTCAGTAGCGAGGGGAGGCCTCGATGAAAGAGACGGCGGAGTCCGGACATCGCAGCCGGGCGCTGTTCTTTTCCCTGGTCAGCCAGCACCTGAAATCGCTCTATCACGTGGTCCGCCACGAGCTCGGATATCTCCAGGCCGTCGGCGACCTGCCGGCGGACGAGCTGACCGCCGAAGAGGTGGTGGACGCGGTGCTGCTGCGCGCGTATCGCGAGTTCGTGAAGGACCCTCGCGACCGCAAGGTCAAGAGCTGGCTGATCGAGCTCGCCCGAGAGCACCTGAGAGCCGAGGTCGAGCGCCTGAAGGCCTGGCGCGCGCGCACCGCCGTCCGCACGGAGCACGACGTTCCGGACACGCCTCCGACCGAATGGGTGTCCACGCTCGGCGACGAGGTCCTCGATTTCCACGAGCTCGACGAGGACCTGAAGGTCGAGGACGTCATTCCGGACATCGACGTCCCGACGCCGGAGGAGGAAACGGAGACCCGCGAGCTGCGGTGGTGCGTGAGCGCGGCGCTGGCGGGGCTGCCGGCCGAATGGCGCCGGGCCGTGCTGCTCCGCCACGTCGACGGGCTCGCGGGCGCCGAGCTCGCCAGGGCGCTCCATCGCTCGGAGCCGGAGACCCGGCGCATCCTCGAGCAGGCGCGCGCCTATCTTCGCCAGAAGCTCGTCGAGTCGGGCTGTCGCTTCAAGGCGGCCTGACGGGGAAGGTCCGCGAATGTCCGACACGCTCATGATCCGATGCGCCGCCTGCGGCGCGACCAATCGCGTGCCCCGAGACAAGATCGGCGCGGGGCTCGAGCCCGTCTGCGGCCGCTGCAAGGCGCCGCTGTCCGTCGGGGGCAAGCCCCTGACGGTGACCGACGCCACGTTCGCGACGGATGTCGAGCGCTCGCCGTTGCCGGTGCTGCTCGACGCGTGGGCGCCCTGGTGCGGCCCGTGCCGGATGATCTCGCCGGTGGTCGAGGAGCTCGCCGCCGAGATGGCGGGCCGTCTGCGCGTGGCGAAGCTCAACGTGGACGAGAATCCGTCGACGGCCGCCCGCTTCAACATCAGCAGCATCCCGACGCTGCTGGTGCTCAACGGCGGTCGCGAGGTCGATCGCATCGTGGGCGTGCAGCCCAAATCGGAGATCGCGCGGCGAGTCGAGCGAGCCGTCGCATAGTGCGCACGCTGCTCCTGACGTTCATCCCGCTCTTCGTCGCGGTGGATGTCGTGGCCGTCGTCCTCGTCTATCTCGGGATCGGCATGCCGCTCGACGAGACGGCAGCCCGGCGGCTCGTGCTCGAGGCGACGATGACGGCCGCCGCCGTCGGGCTCGGCTTCCTTCTGGTGGGCGACGCCATCCTCTCTTTTCTCGGCGTGAGCGTCGGGGACTTCCAGGTTGCGGGCGGCGTGCTGCTGCTCGTCCTCTCGATCCACGATCTCCTCCATCCGGAGCTGCCACTGCGCCAGCCCGGTGCCCATCCCGGTGTGGTGCCACTCGGCATTCCGATGATCGTCGGCCCCGCGGTCCTGACGACCTTGCTCACGCTTGCCCGGACTCACGGCTACGCGATGACGCTGATCGCGTTCGCGCTGAACCTGGTCATCGTGTGGGCCGCGCTTCGGTGGGCCGCGGTGATCGGCCGCGTTCTCGGCGAGGCCGGCTCCCGGGCGATCACCAAGGTCTTCAGCCTTGTCCTCGCGGCGATCGCCGTCACCTTCGTTCGGCGCGGCGTGATGGCGGCCTGGACGCCGCCTTAGTCTGGGATGCGGCCGCACCCAGCGCAGCGGGTGAGATTCCACCCGATGTCCTCCGTGAACCGCGACGGAATGGCCGTGCGCATCCTGGCGCTGATCTTGCTGCCGTGGGAGGTGTTGCGCCGGAGGCGATCATGATGAATCTGAGGCGTGTCATCGGACTAGTAGCGTGGAGCTTCCTCGCCGTCTGCGTGCCGGTCGGCTGCGCGCACCACGACGCTGCGGCCTCACGTACGGCGATGGTGGGCGCGGACTCGGCGGACACGGCCGCGCTGGAAGGCGTCTGGGAAGGCGAAGTGTGGGAGACGGCCGCGTTCTACGTCCAGGGCGTCCGCCGTGTCGCCGTCAAGATTTCGATGATCAGCCTCGAGCGCGTCGGCGAGCGCGTCTCCGAAGCGGCGAGGGCTTCGGACAAGCAATGACGATGTCCGTGGACGATCTGGCTCTGTCGGTCCAGCGGGCGATCGATCGTCTCGTCCGCCGTCTTCGTCGTGGCGGCGCGCCCGCGCCGACCGGGCGGCGACGGTTCCTGATCGTGCAGATCGACGGCCTCTCACGTGACGTCCTGGCGCGGGGATTGGCGTCGGGCCACATGCCCTTCCTCGGGCGCCTGCTGGAGCGCCACGGCTACCGGCTCACGCCCATGTCGGTCGGCCTGCCGACCTCGACGCCGGCCTTCCAGATGGCGGCGATGTACGGTGTGCGCCCGGACATCCCCGGGTTCCACTACTACGATCGCGAGCGGCGCAGCGACATCCACTTCCCGCGGCCGGGACACGCGGCGCGCGTCGAGGCCAAGCAGGCGGCGGGCCGGCGCGGCATTCTTCGCGGTGGCAGTGCCTACGGTTGCGTCTTCACGGGGTGCGCGGACAACAACCTTTTCAGCTTCACCAGCCTCACGCGGCCCACCGGCCGCGGACTCATCTGCGGATTCTCGGCCGTCGTCGTGGTGGCCTGGGTGCTCGTGAAGAGCCTGCTGCGGACCGTGCTGGAGCTGTGGAGAGTGGCGCTGCGCTTCGTGGCGGATCCGGTCGACGGACTCCGGGGCTGGCGGTGGCGCACGATCAAGATCGGCCTCTCGGTGTGGGTCAGTGAATTCTTCACCCTGGCCGTGTCCCGCGACCTCTACGCCGGGACGTCCGCCGTGTACGTGAACTACGTCGACTACGACATCGCCGCGCACGCGTTCGGTCCGCAGAGCCGGAGGGCTCTCCGATCGCTGCGTCGCGTGGACCGCTCGATCCACCAGCTCTGGCGCATCGCCCGCCGCGTCCCCGAGCATCGGTACGACATCTACGTCCTCTCCGACCACGGCCAGGCCGCCTGCGTCCCGTACCGGGACGTCGCCGGCGGCGCGCGGCTCGAGCGCTGGATCTTCGACGAGCTGCTGGATCGGGCGCCGGCGGCGGTCGAGACCCGCCCGCGGTCCGGGCTGGCCCGCGGCATCCTCGCCCGCCGCCGGGGGGCGGCCGGGTTGGTCCAGCGCTTCCTCAACTATCTCGACGAGGAATTTCTGCGGCGCGCCGAGCCGGAGGCCCATCAGCGGGACGGCGTCCGGGTGATCGTCGCCGGGCCCAACGCCTTCCTGTACGACCTCGAAGGCCCCGAACCGCTCGCGCCCGACGCGCTCGAGCGCCGGTTCGGGGGCGTGGCCGAGGAGCTCTCGCGGAGCCGCGGCGTGGGCTTCGTGCTCGCGCGATCCGGCAACGGGCCGGTCTGCTTCTGGCACGGCAAGCGCTACCAGCTCCGCGAGGCCGAGCTCGGGCCCTTCGCCGGGCGCGCGGACGCGGCACTTGTCGTCCAGGGCATCGAAGACCTCATGTCGATGCCGAGCGCCGGCGACCTCGTGATCTACGGCATCGACGCGCCCGGGGGTCACGTCTCGTTCATCCCGGAGGTGGGCGCCCACGCCGGACCGTCGCCGGAGGAGCTGCACACCTTCATCGTGCACCCGGCGCGGGTGGACTTGCCGTTGCCCATCGAGCATCCGATCCAGCTCTACGATCACTTCATCGGCTATCACGACAGGTGAGACCCCACGTCCAGCCCCTGGCTCATCGCGGCGTCGGTCATGCTGGCGACGTTCATGGAGGTGCTCGATACCTCCGTGGCCAACGTGGCGCTGCCGCACATCGCCGGAAGCCTCGCCGCCGGC
>DASPZZ010000265.1:0-1500 GCA_035635995.1 Binatia bacterium
GTTCACGCAGCGGGTCGACCAGGCCGTGGCGCTCCACTATCACAGCCAGAGCGAGCCGCGGCGCCGCGAGGGCGCGGCGTGCCGGCGCCTCCTGGAGGCCGTGCCCGGCCTCTCGTTCGTCGAGGTCGAGCCCGAGCCACGCTTCGGCCGCCTCTGCACCGTGGACGTCCAGGCCCAGCTCGGCCAGCCAGTCTGGGACGCGCTGATCCTCGACGAGATCGACCGGGCGCGCGCCGGGGCCGCCCAGACCCTCGCGACGATCTATCACGGCTGCCAGCGGCTCATGTGCGGCTTCGAGACCGAGCGGCCGATTGCGATCGAGCACTACCTCTCGGTGTTCGCGCGCGGTCTCGGGATCGAGTTCGAAGACCGCTACAAGAAGTTCCGCCTCTGGCAGGATCCCGAGCGCGTCCTGGAGGAGTCCACGCCGTGTCAGACGGCGAATCACGTCGATCCGGCGCGCGCGAAGCAGCTCGTCGAGAAAACGTTCGGACGCTTCACCACCGCATCGGACGCCAAGAGCCCGGCCGCATCGTAACCGGCCGGGCGCGCGCGGCCCCCAATCCAGTGGAGATCGGGTTCTTCACCGAGTTCGAGTGGCGTCCCGGCGTCGACGAGGCGCAGGCGTTTGACGATTCGTTGACCCAGATGACGGTCGCCGAGGACCTCGGCTACGACGCCGTGTGGCTGGCGGAGCTGCACTTCCAGAAAGAGCGCTCGGTCCTGTCCTCACCTCTCGTCGTCGGCGCGACGATCGCCGGCCGCACGAAGCACGTGAAGATCGGGTTCGCCGTCCAGGTGCTCCCCCTCATCAATCCCCTGCGCCTCGCCGAGGATGTCGCGACGCTCGATCACGTCAGCAAGGGACGCGTCGACTTCGGCGTGGGACGAAGCGGCCTTCCCGGCCACTACACGGGCTTCAACATCCCCTACGACGAGAGCCAGGAGCGGTTCGACGAGACGCTCGAGATCCTCCTGAAAGCGTGGACGGAGGAGCGGTTCACGTACGAAGGCAAGTACTTTCAGTTCCACGACGTGTGCGCGATCCCCAAGCCGTACCAGAAGCCGCACCCACCGCTCCGGGTCGCGGCGACGTCCGAAGAGTCGTATGCGGCGGTCGGACGCCGTGGCCTGCCGATCTTCCTGGCCGTCAGGACCTCCAGCATCAGCGAGCTCGAGAGCTACGTCGGCGCCTACCACGCCGCCTGGCGCGAAGCCGGCCACCCCGGACGCGGCGAGGTCGGTGTGATCCTGCCGGTCTACGTCGCGGAGACGGATCGCCGCGCGCGCGAGGAGACCGAGGCCAGCGCGATGCACTTCTATCGCTCGGTCGGCGAGGCGCTCCTCCCCGGGCCGCGCCGGGAGGTCGGCGAGCGATTCCGCCGTCTGAGCTTCGACGAGGTGGTGAAGGACTTCGGCGTCTACGGCACGCCCGAGCGCGTCGCCGACCGTCTCGACGAGCTCCGCGCGGCCATCGGCTTCACGAAGCTCGCGGTCTGG
>DASPZZ010000266.1:0-15339 GCA_035635995.1 Binatia bacterium
CGGGCAACTATACCGGATTGGGTCCCTGGATGCGGAGCACCGCGGGGGGCTCCGTCTCGAGCTGGATCGTCGTGTGGTCGATACCGAAGCGCGCGTGGATGACGGCGTGGAGCGTCTCCAGCAATCGCTCGCTGTCGCGCACGTCGTCGACGACGACGTGGGCGCTCATCGCCTCGCGTCCCGAGGTGAGCGTCCACACGTGCAGATCGTGCACGCGCCGCACGCCCGACACGCGGCGCATCGCGTCCTCGATCTCCCCGAGGTCGAGGTGGGCCGGCGTGCCCTCGAGGAGGACGTTGACGGCCTGCCGGAGGAGGCGCCAGGTGCGCGGCACGATGACGAGCGCGATCGCGCCGCTCACGAGTGGGTCGGCGAGCGTCCAGCCGGTCGCGACCACGATCGCCGCGGCCGCCACCACGCCGACCGAGCTCAGCGCGTCGCCGAGCACCTCCAGGTACGCCGCGCGGACGTTGAGGCTCGCCGCCGCCGCGCCGTGGAGCAGCCAGGCGCACGCGAGATTCACCACGAGCCCGACCACCGCAACGGCGAGCATGGGGCCGCCCAGGATCTCGGGCGGCGCCAGCACGCGCCGGTAGGTCTCGATCAGGATCCCGGCCGCCACCGCGAGCAGGACGATGGCGTTGACGAGGGCGGCCAGGATCTCGGCCCGGTAGTACCCGTACGTCTTCGCCGGCGTCGGCGGGCGCGAGGCGATCCAGATGGCGAAGAGGGCGAGCCCGAGCCCGGCGGCGTCGGCGAGCATGTGGCCGGCGTCGGCCAGCAGGGCGAGGCTGCCCGACCACACGGCGCCCGCGACCTCGACGACGAGGAATCCGCACGTCAGGACCAGGGTCGCCGTCAACCTGCCTCGGGAGCGCGCGGCGGCCGTCTGCCGGTGCGGAGGCGCCTCCATCGTGCGGATCGTAGCAGGTTCCCGCGCCCAACGGCTCTGGTCGGAGCCGCGCGCGAGCAGCCCGACGGCCTCAGTCGTACGTGTCGGTCACGGCGCGAGGAGTGTACGGCGCCGAAGGCGTTCGTTCCCTGCTAGAATTTCGCTATGCATCGAGATCGAACCGTCGTCCTGCAGGGTCAACGGTTTCACTACACGGAATGGGGCGAGGCGACGGCGCCGGCCCTCGTCCTGCTCCACGGCGTCACCGGCCACGCGCGCACCTGGGACGACGAGGCGGGCGCCCTCGCCTCCCGCTATCGGGTCCTGGCGCTCGACCAGCGCGGTCACGGCGATTCCGGCCCGGCGCTCGACGGCGACTACACGGTCGCCGCGATGGCCGGCGACCTCACGGCGTTCGCCGACGCGCTGGGACTGGCGCGCATGACGATCGTCGGGCTCTCGATGGGCGGTCGCGTGGCGATCGCCTTCGCCGGGCACGCGCCGCGCCGGGTGGACCGGCTCGTGGTCGTGGACATCGGCCCGGACATCACCGAGGCTGGATTGTTGCGCGTGGGCACGCTCATGGCGCGGTCGCCGGAGCTGTTCAGAAGCCTCGACGAGGCGATCGCCTTCCAGCGCGCGACCAACCCGAGCTACACGGACGCGATGCTCCGCCACCGGGTCCAGCACGGCACGCGGCCGGTGCCGGGCGGCCTCACCTGGAAGTACGATCGCGCCCTGCGCGACGCCGTGCGCTCCGGCACGTGGCGCGATCCGATCGACCTCTGGCCGCTCTGGCGCGGGATCTCCTGCCCGATCCTACTGGCGCGGGGCGCCGACTCCGACGTGCTGTCCGCGGAGACCGCTAAACGGATGCTCGACGAGAATCCCAACGCGCGGCTCGCAGAGGTGGCCGGCGCCGGCCACACGGTCCCCGGCGACCAGCCCGCCGCCTTCCAGGCCCTCCTCGACGAGTTCCTCACCCCCTGACTCTGCCGCCACCAGAACTCGCTTCGACGCTCGCACGCGGCTCCGCGACCGCTGAGGCGGGAGGCGCCGGGGGGACGCGAGCGGCGGAGTGGGACCCCCTCGTCCCGTTCGCAGCTCGAAGAGCTGCGATTCGGGCGAGCGGGTGACGCAGCCGCTCGCGTCCCCCCGGCGCCTCCCGCCTCAGCGGTCGCGGAGCTTACGCGCGGCCTCAGCCCGCATCTGCTGCATCGCGCGCGTCTCCTGATCGGAGTAGCGTTCCTCGGTCCACGGATCGGCGCGCATGTGGTAGCCATTCTGCTCCCAGAAACCGGGCGGGTTGACGTCGAGGAACTCGAAGGCCCGGAGCCACTTGGCGCTCTTCCAGAAGTAGAGCTTGGGCACGACCAGCCGCATCGGCCCGCCGTGGTCGGGCTCGAGGTCGCGACCGTTGTGCCGGAGGGCCAGCACCACGTCGCCCTGCACCAGGTCAGCCAGCGCGGTGTTGGTCGTATAGTCTGGGTCGGCGTGCTGCATGACGAACGTCGCCTCGGGAAGCGGCTTGACCCGGTCCACGATCTCCCGGATGGGCACGCCCTCCCAGACGTTGTCCAGCTTCGACCAGCGCGTCACGCAGTGGACGTCGGAGGTGATCGTGACACGCGGGAGCTCGAGGAACTCCGGCCACGTCCAGGTCGTTGGGCGCTCCACCAGGCCGTAGCAGCGGAACGCCCAGCGGGCGGGATCGAAACGCGGCGTGAGGCCGTAGGTGAGGACCGGCCACTTCGTCGTCAACGTCTGGCCGGGCGGGACGCGGCCGGCGAGTGCGGGATCGACCTGCTTCATCCGTGACCTCCAGCGCTCGTAGAGAAGCTTCGCAATCGCGATCAACTATACAACGCCCCCCAGAAGGTTTCGGGTGGGGCGGAGTCGGGCCGTATAATCGACGTGGGAGCGCCGCGCCCGCGTGCGGCTGAGCGCCGGATGAAAGGACAGGATGGGATGAACGGGGAACGAAAGCTGGCGATGTTCATCGACTTCGAGAACATCGCCCGCGGTGTCAAGGAAGCGCAGTACAAGCAGTTCGAGCTCAAGTTGGTCCTCGAGCGGTTGCTGGAGAAGGGCAAGATCATCGTGCGGCGGGCGTACGCCGACTGGAACCGGTTCACCGAGTACAAGCGGCCGTTCCACGAGTGGGCGATCGAGCTGATCGACGTCCCGCAGTCGCGCTACAGCGGCAAGAACTCCGCCGACATCCGGATGGTCGTCGACGCCCTCGATCTGGCCTACGGCAAGACGCACATCGACAGCTTCGCGCTGGTGTCCGGCGACTCGGACTTCTCGCCGCTTGTCTCCAAGCTCCGCGAGAACGACCGCTACGTGATCGGGCTCGGCGTCAAGTCGTCCTCGTCCGACCTGCTGGTGGCCAACTGCGACGAGTTCATCTTCTACGAGGACCTCATCCGCGACACGAAGAAGACGACCCTGCTGCGGGGCCTGCCCGAGAAGAAGGCCGAGGCGATGGCCCAGCTCATCGACGCCATCCAGGCGCTGCAGCGCGAGAACAAGGAGACCCTCTGGGGCTCGATGGTCAAGCAGACGATGATCCGAAAGAATCCGGCCTTCAACGAGTCGTACTACGGCTTCGCGACCTTCTCGAAGCTGCTCGAGGAAGCCGCGAAGCAGAAGATCGTCTCGCTCGAGCGCGACGAGAAGAGCGGCACCTACGTGATCACCGCCCTCACCGAGGAGGGCGGACGCGCGGCTTAATAGGCTGGGGGGCCCCGAAATGGCCCCCCAGACCCCCCAATCGGCGCCGGCGGCTCGGAGCCCAGTTGTCGATCACAGCCGGCGCACGCGCCCGCTGTCGCTGACGAACACCGTCAACGCCCAGCTCACGACCGAGATCAGGAGCGCGCCGAGGAAGGCCGGCCAGAAGCCGTGGACGTCGAACCCGGGGACGATGACCGACGTCAGCCACAGGCAGAACGCGTTCAGCACGAACAGGAAGAGGCCGAGCGTGAGAAGCGTCAGCGGCAACGTGAGCACTTTCAGGATCGGGCGCACCACCGCGTTGACGAGGCTCAGGACCACCCCGGCCAGCAGCGCGGGCCACAGGGGCTCGCCGCGGAGCTCGATACCCGGGACGACTTGGGCCGCCAGGTAGATCATCGCCGCGTTCACGATCGCGCGGGCGACGAAGCCGATCAGGGACCTAACCGCCGAAGGGCGCGATGAGCCGATCGATCGAAAAGGCGCCCGCGCCCCCGATCAGGATGGACAGCGACATCGCGATCAGCACCAGGTTGAACTCGTAGCCGTGCCCCTTCCCCGGAGTCAACGCGAAGTTGAGGAAGAAACCGTGCTGCGCATGGACCTTCGCGACGGCCACCAGCATCACGACGATCAATCCGAGTGCCGCCGGACGCGCCAGGAAGCCCACGATCATCGCGAGCCCGCCGAAACACTCGGTGAACGCGGCGATGGCGGTCGCCGCCGGCGGGATGTTCATCTGCCGGAATCCGGCGATGGTCGCGGACAGTCCGCGCCCGCCGAACCAGCCGAACGTCTTCTGCGCGCCGTGGGCGAAGAAGACGATGCCCAGCACGATCCGGACCACCAGATGGGACCACGAGGAATAGGTGCCGAACACGAGATCGACCAAGTCTTGCATGGATCCTCCCCGCCCGTTGCGATGGGCACGGCCGCATCGTATCCTCGGTCCGTGAATTGCCAGTCGCGCTGCGCCCGCCGCTCGCCGCGAGTGTACTACAGGTCGTTTTGGATGGCCCTCGCCCTGCTGCTGGCATGCGTCCCGGAAGCCTCGCGGGCGCAGGTCGAGCTCACCGTGCACCCGAGCATGATCAAGGGCCCCCTCCAAGCGCCGGTGACGATCGTGGAGTTCTCCGACTATCAGTGACCGTATTGCCAGCTCGTCCAGCGGTCGCTGGCGCGAATGTTCGAGGAGTACGACGGGCGCATCCGGCTCGTCTTCAAGGACCGCCCGCTGGCGATGCACACCCTGGCGCGCCCGGCGCACGAAGCGGCGCGCTGCGCCGGCGCCGCCGGAAAGTACTGGCCGTATCACGATCGGCTCTTCGCGGCGCAGCCCGCGTTCCGCCGCGCCGACCTGCTGCTCTACGCGGGCGAGCTCGGGCTCGACCGTGACGAGTTCACGCGCTGCCTCGACGAGCGTCGGTTCGCGCCGGACGTCGAGCGGGACATCGCCGAGGCGCAGGCGCTCGGGATCAACAGCACGCCCACGTTCCTCGTCAACGGCCGGGTCGTGATCGGCGCCACCAGCATCGAGGAGTTCCGGACGATCATCGACGAGGCGCTGAAGGCGCGCCCCTGATGGCGTTCGTCAGGGTCGCCGGGGTCGACGACATCGACGTCGGCCAGGGCACGTTGATCGAGCGCGCCGGCGTGACGGTCGCGGTCTTCAATGCCGGTGGCGGACGCTTCTTCGCGTGCAGCCCGACCTGCCCTCACGAGGACGGGCCGCTCGCCGAAGGCTGGCTCGAGGGCGACGCCGTCATCTGCCCGTGGCACGGGTACGACTTCGACCTCGCGACCGGCGCCTGCCGCGTCGCCCCGGGCCTGACGGTGTCCGTGTATCCCGTGCGGGTGAACGGCGGTGCGGTCGAGATCGATCTGCCCTGAACGACGCCCCCGCGAGCATTCACGCGCCGCCGCGGCGGACCATCGGACCTTCGTACTCGTCGCATGCGTCGGGACGGCGCCGAGGTCCCGTGAACGGTTGCGAAAGCACGGAAAGGTGGTTAACGTAGACATGAGAAGGAGTACGATCCCTTGACAGAGCGCGCCGTCAAGCATGTCAGAAAATTCCTCGGTCAACGTCTCCGCGCCCTCCGCAAGCAGCGCGCGCTCAGCCAGGAGCGACTCGGCAAGGGCTCCGGGCTCAGCGGAAAATTCATCGGCGAGGTCGAGCGCGGCGAGAAGTCGATCTCCATCGACAGCCTCTACCGTGTGTCGGTCGCCCTCGAGGTTCCCCTGCGCGACCTCACCGATGTCGGCGACAAGCACAGCACGGTGCCGACCGAGGAAGCCGAAAAAATTTTTGCGCTCGTGTCGGGGCGTCGGCGTCCGGAGGACATCCGAAAGGCATACAACGTCCTCCGCGCGATGTTCAGCCGCGCCTCGTAAGCCTCCGCCGTCACCGCTCCCGCCCGGTACTGCCGCCCAACCGTCGAACGATCGAGCGCCACGATGAGGGTGTGACCATGACCACGGACCAGCTTTGGCTCGGCGTCGGATTTCTCGGCCAGGCGCTCTTCTCGGCGCGCTTTCTCATCCAGTGGATCGCGTCCGAGCGTCTGGGCAAGAGCGTCGTGCCGCGGCCCTTCTGGTATTTCTCCGTCGGCGGTGGCATGACCCTCCTCGCCTACGCCCTCTGGCGCCGCGATCCGGTGTTCATCCTCGGGCAAGCGGCGGGCCTCTTCGTGTACGCCCGAAACCTCTACTTCATCTTCCGCAACCCCGAGCGCGTCGCCCACTGACCCGCATGCTAGAATGCGCGCGAGACAGGCCGCCGCGAACCAAAACGGGCATGGAGCCCGCCGAACGGGCGTGTCGGAGCCAGGTCGCGCCTGGATCAGGCCACCCTCGGTATGCGCCGGCCTCCAAGGCACCCGCTACAAAGGAGCATCAGGTGACGATCAACTGGGCCCAGTGCCACACACGTCCGGTCCTCATGATCCCAGGCCCCACGGAGCTGCCGTTCCCGGTGATCCAGGCCATGAACCAGCCCTCGGCGATTCAATACGACCGGAGCTTCGACGAGGAGGTGCTCGAGCCGACGACGCTCGCGTTGCGCGAGGTGTTCCAGACCAAGAGCGAGGTCGTCCTCATTCCCGGCTCCGGCCGGACGGCCCTCGAGGCCGGCGCGCTCTCGGTGATCGAGCCGGGCGACCGCGTGCTCGTCATCGGCGCGGGTCAGTTCGGCGTGCTGATGCGTGAGATCATGAATCGGGTCGGCGCCGACTGGACCGAGTTTCCGGTCGAGCTGGGCGCCCGCCTCGACCTGGATCGCCTCGCCCGCGAGGCCGAGCGCCTCCGGCCCAAGGCGATCACGCTCGTCCACAACGAGACATCGACCGGGACGACCTATCCGGCCGCCGAGGTGGGTCGCATCGCCAGGTCGGTCGACGCGCTCTACCTCCTCGACACCGTGTCGTCGATCGCCGGCATCGACGTCCGCACCGAGGAATGGGGCGTCGACCTCAACATGACGGGCTCGCAAAAGTGCCTCGCGGCGCCGCTGGGCATGGCGCTCGTCGCGATAAGCCCCCGCGCGTTCACGGCGATGGAGCGGCGCAAGCGCGCCGCGTCCAGCCTGGTCTATGACCTGCTCCGCTGGAAGGAGCTGTGGATCCCGGCATCGCGCGGCGGCAAGGTGCCCGACGGGGCGGCCCGCCGGCAGCCGGTGTCGATCCCGACGCATCTCACCAGCGCGATGCGCGTGGCCGTGCGCCTCATTCTGGAGGAAGGGCTGCCGCATCGCTTCCGCCGTCACGCGGCCGCCGCGGCCGCCGTGAGACGAGGCCTCGCCGCGATGGGGCTCGAGATGTTCCCCGACGCGTCGCTCCTGTCGAACACCGTGTCGTGCGTGAAGACGCCGAAGAGCATCGAGCCGGCCGCCGTCGTCGCCCGGATGCGGGACCAGTACGGCATCCTGATCGGCACCGGCCTCGACAAGATGCGCACGAGCACCCTGCGCATCGGCACCATGGCCATGACCGCGAGCCCGCACTACGTGCTGCCGACCCTGTCCGCGCTCGAGCTGGCGCTCCGCGACCTCGGGTACAAGTGCGAGCCCGGCGCGGGCGTGGCCGCCGCCCAGGCGGCCTTCGCCGACGCCGGCTGATCCGCCCGATTTCATGGCACCCGTTACCATCACGATCCCCGACGATTTTCCATCCGTCTTCAACGGCACGTCCGCGCACGAGCGCTGCAAGAAGATCGGCGAGACGAAGGTCTACACCGCCCGCGGCGCCGACGAGGACGCCGAGCTCATCCGACGCATCGACGACGCGCGCATCGCGATCAACATCCGGGCCCACGCGCGCTTCAGCGAGGGCGTGATGGCGGCGTGCCGGAAGCTCGAGATGATCTCGATCTGGGGCACCGGAACGGACAACATCGACCTCGACGCCGCCGGCCGCCACGGGATCACGGTCTGCAACACGCCCGGCGTCAACGCCTTCGCCGTCGCCGAGCATACGCTGGCGCTCATGCTCGCCGCCGCCCGGCGGATCCCGCGCATCGACCGCGAGGTGCGGGACGGCGGCTGGCCCCGCGATTTCCTCACCCAGCTCCTCGGCAAGACCCTCGGCGTCTTCGGCACCGGCAAGATCGGCGCCCGCGTGATCGCGCTCGGGAAGGCCCTCGGGATGGAGGTCCTGGCGTACAGCGCCCGCGGTGACGCCGCCGCCGTCGCGGCACTGGGCGCCCGGGCCGCGTCCAAGGAAGAGGTCCTCCGCCGGGCCGACGTCGTCACGCTCCACTTGCGCCTGGGGCCCGAGACCCGCGGCTTCCTCGGGCGGCGCGAGTTCTCGCTGCTGAAGTCGACGGCGATCCTCGTCAACACCGGCCGCGGCGCCCTGGTCGAGCGCGAGGCGCTGCTGGACGCGCTCGGACAGAACAAGATCGCCGGCGCCGGGCTCGACGTCTTCCACGACGAGCCGCTCAAGCCGGGAGATCCGCTCCTGGCGTTCCCGAGCGTGGTGCTCTCACCGCACAACGCCGGACAGACGCCGGAAGTCATCCGCGACGGCTTGCTGCGCGCCATCGAGAACGTCGAGAACTATCTCGCCGGGAATCCGACGGACGTCGTGGTCGCGCCCGTCAAGGCCCGGCGCTGAGGCGACCGGCGGTGCCGGCCGAGGCGCGACGGTTGAACATGGAGGGCTCGGTCCCATGGCCGTGACGGCACTCGAGATCACGCACCGCTCGGTGGTCCTGGATGGCCGTCCCTTCGGCGAGGCGGGCGCCTACGAAAAGATCGTGGGCGTGCTCCGCATCGGCGTCGACCCGCTGCACCCGGCGAACCAGGGCGTCACCGACCTCGCCTCGGGACCACGCAACGCCGCCGGACTGGTCGAGTGCGCCGCCGATCTCTACCTCTTGAGACCCCTGGACCCGGCGCGCGGCAACCGCCGGCTCCTCCTCGACATCCCGAACCGCGGCCGCAAGGTGGCGCTCGGAATGCTCAACAGCACGCCCCGCGTCCCCGATCCGACGACGGCCGAGGACTTCGGGAACGGCTTCCTCATGCGGCGAGGCTACACCGTCGCGTGGTGCGGCTGGCAGCACGACGTCCCGCGGCGGGACGGCCTCATGGCCCTCACGGTCCCGGTGGCGCGCGGCGGCAACGGGCCGATCAGCGGCCCGGTCTCCTGCGAGTGGCGGCCGAACGCCCGCGTCGAGACCTTGCCGATGGCCGACCGCTATCACGTCGCCCACCCGACCGCCGACCTCGACGATCCGGCGGCGCGTCTGACCGTTCGCGAGCACGCCGGCGCCCCCGCGGTGGCCGTCCCGCGGACGGCGTGGCGCTTCGCCGACGCGTCCCGCGTCAGCCTCGCCGGTGGATTCGAGCCGGGAAAGATCTACGAGCTCATCTACCGCGCGGAGAACCCGCCCCTCGTCGGCCTCGGCCTCCTCGCGGTGCGCGACGCCGCCGCGTGGCTGCGGTCCGGCCCGGCGGCCGGCGGCAACCCGTGCGCGGGCGAGCTCGAGCGCCTGTACGTCATCGGCGTGTCGCAGACCGGGCGCTTCCTGCGTCACCTGCTCTATCTCGGTCTGAACGAGGACGAGGCCGGACGCCGGGTCTTCGACGGAATGATGGTGCACGTCGCCGGTGCCCGCCGGGGCGAGTTCAACCAGCGCTTCGGCCAGCCGTCGCTGAACGCGACCTGCTCCGTCGGGAGCCTGTTTCCGTTCACCGACACGCCCGCCGTCGACCCCGTGACCGGGGAGCGCGGCGCGCTGCTGGCCCGCCTGGAGGCACGCGGTACGCTGCCGAAGATCGTGACGACCAATACCTCGGCCGAGTACTGGCGCGGCGACGCCTCGCTCGTCCACGCCGACCTCGACGGCGCCCGGGACGTGACGCCGCATCCCACCACGCGGCTCTACCTCTTCGCGGGCAGCCAGCACACCCCCGGCACGCTGCCGCCGCCCGACGCCGACCCGAATACCGGCTCGCGCGGGCTGCAGACATTCAACGTCGTGGACTACGCGCCGCTCCTGCGCGCGACGCTCGTAAACCTCGACCGCTGGGTCACCGACGGCGTCGAACCGCCGCCGAGCGCCGTGCCGCGCCTCGCCGACGGCACCGGAGTCCCGGCCGAGGCGACGCGATCGCGCTTCACGCGGATCCCGGGGGTTCGATTCCCGGACCGCATCGAGCGGCCGCGACGACTTGATTTCGGCCCGGAGCTCGCCCGCGGCGTGATCCACGAGTTGCCGCCCAAGCTCGGCGCACCGTTCGGGACGTTCGTACCCTCGGTCGACGACGACGGGAACGACGTTCCGGGCGTCCGGCCCGTCGAGCTCCTGACGCCCCTCGCGACGTTCACCGGCTGGAACCCGCGCCACCCCGACCAGGGTGCGCCGGGGGACCTCATGAGCATGCTCGGCTCCACGGTTCCGTTCCCGGCCACCCGAGCGGCGCGCGAGGCGAGCGGCGACCCGCGCGCCTCGATCGAGGAGCGCTATGCCTCGCGGGCCGCCTACCTGGCACGGGTGCGCGAGTCGGCGAGCCGGGTGGTCGCCGAGCGCCACATGCTGGCCGAGGACGTGGAGGCGGTGGTCGAGCGCGCGGGACGGCTCTGGGACTTCATCGTCCGCGCTTGAACCACTCGTAGATCTCCTCGCCCGTCGTCATCCAGACGCCCTTCTGCTTTCGGATGTAGTCGTAGACCGCCTCGAAGTACTTGATCCGGTGCGGCACCCCGTGGATATAGGGGTGGACGGCGATCGCCATGACGCGAGGGTTCTTGGCGCCTTCGAGGTAGAGCCGGTCGAACTGGTCTCGCACCCGCACGAGCCAGGCCGGGGACTCGTGATGCTGGATGAGCATCATGGGAATGTCGTTCAGCTCGAGCGTGTACGGCACCGACACCAGCGAGCCCCTCGTGGTCTTGATCTCGTACGGCTGGTCGTCGTTGACCCAGTCGGACACGTACTCGATGCCCTCCTCGGCCAGGACGTCGAGCGTCTCCCACGTCTCGGTCAGCCCCGGCCCGAGCCAACCTTTGGGTTGCTTCCCGGTGAACTCGGACAGGATCCCGATGGCCGTCCGGATCGCCTCGCGCTGGTCGGGTACCAGGTGCATCGCGCCCTGCTTCACGCCGTGCCCCATGAATTCCCAGCCGGCGTCCCGCATCGCCCGCGCCACCGGCGCGTAGGACCGGCAGACGTTGGCGTTGATCGCGGTCGTCGCGCGGATCTTCCGCTTGACCAGCGCGTCGAACATCCGCCAGAAGCCGACGCGCATCCCGTAGTCGTGCCACGCCCAGTTGGGCACGTCGGGCACGGTCGTGACGCCCTGCGGGGCCGAGAGAACCCCGCGCGGCATCGGCTTCTCGATGTCCCATTCCTCCACGTTGACGATGGTCCACACGGCGATGCGCGCCCCGCGGGGAAGCTTCCAGGGACGGCGGCCGGCGATCGGTGAATAGTCGAAGCGCTCGTGGGGCAATCTCACGCGTCCCTCCTCTGATTTCTCTCTCGGCCCGCCTCGGCCGGCGGGGCGATCTTCGTCTCCCTCGCCTCGCGCGCGGGGGCCCCAGCCCCCGGCCGTGCTCCGGCTCGCACTGCCGCCCCGCGACGTCCGCGGCGGCGCGCACCACCGCGGTGCGAGCGCCGGGTGCGCCTATAGTACAATCACGAGCCGTGACCCGCGCCCCGGCGGTCGAGATCGCCTGACCCACCGTGGAGTTCTGGATCGGCCAGCTCTTCAACGGCGTATCGTACGGCGCCTTGCTCTTCCTGCTGGCCGGGGGCCTCTCGCTCATCTTCGGCATGATGCGCATCGTCAACATGACCCACGGCTCGTACTACCTGCTGGGTGGGTACGTCGCGTTGACGGTGATCTGGCGCACCGGCAGCTTCGTCCTCGCGATCCTGCTGGGCGCCCTGACGATCTCGCTCGTCGGCATCGCCGAGTGGAACGCGTTTCTGAAGCGCCTGAGCGGGCAGGAGCTGGGACAGGTGCTGACCACGATGGGGTTCGCGCTGATCTTCCAGGACCTGGCGCTGGTGCTCTGGGGCGGTGATCCGTACACGATCCCGGTCCCGAAGGCCCTCTCCGGATCGTACGTGGTCGGACAGCTCTACTTTCCCGTCTACCGCATCTTCATCGTCGCGGTCGCCGTCGTCGTCGCCCTCGTCCTGTGGCTGGCGCTCGAGCGGACGCGGATCGGTGCGATGATCCGGGCGACCGTGGACGATCCCGAGATGGCGCGCGGGGTCGGGATCAACGTCTATCTGATCTCGATGGCGGTGTTCGCCCTCGGCGCGACGCTGGCGGCGCTCGCCGGCGTCGTGGCGGGCGGCTTCGTCGGCGTCTATCCGGGCGCCGACTTCGAGATCCTGCCTTACGCGTTCGTCGTCGTCATCGTCGGCGGCATGGGCAGCCTCAAGGGGGCCCTGATCGGAAGCCTCATGGTCGGACTGCTCGACAACTTCGGCAAGGCGCTCTTTCCCGAGCTCTCCTATTTCACGCTGTTCGCCCCGATGGCCGCGATCCTGGCCGTGCGACCGACCGGGCTCTTCGGCCGCGCGTGATGCGCGCCGCGCTGCCGCCCGGCACGCCGCGGATCGTCGTCGGCGTCGCCTTCCTGGCGCTGCTCCTGGCGCCGCCGTTCGTGTCGTCGTTCCTGCTGGCGCTGCTCACCCAGGCGGTGATCTACGGGGTGCTCGCCATGAGCCTCGACATCATCCTCGGCTACACCGGCCTGGCCTCGCTGGGCCACGCCGCCTACCTGGGGCTCGGCGCCTACAGCGTCGGGATTCTGGCGACGCGGCACGGCGCCACGTTCTGGGTCACGCTCGTCGTCGGTATTCTGCTCGCGACGGCCGTCGCCTCGATCTTCGGCCTGCTCGCCCTGCGGGCGACCGGTGTCTACTTCCTCATGATCACGCTGGCCCTCGGCATGGTGGTCTGGGGTCTGGCGCACCGATGGGTGTCGATGACCCAGGGCGACAACGGCATCGCCGGCGTCCCGCGCCCCGACCTCGGGCTGCCGTGGTCCTTCACGCAAGGGATCTCGTTCTACTACCTCGCCCTCGTGGGATTCCTGCTGGCCCTGGCCCTGCTGCGGACGATCGTGGGGTCCCCGTTCGGGCAGACCCTCGTCGGTATCCGCGAGAGCGAGTCGCGCATGCGGACGCTCGGGTATCACGTGTGGCTGCACAAGTACATCGGGTTCGTGATCGCCGGCGGCGTCGGCGGATTCGCCGGGGTGCTGTGGGCCTACTACAACGGCTTCGTCAGCCCGGCGGACCTCGAGCTCGCCACTTCGGTGGAAATCCTCTTGATGGTCGCGCTGGGCGGTCGCGGCACGCTGCTCGGCCCGGCGCTGGGCGCGGCCCTCATCGTGGGCCTGAAGAACCTCGTGTCGGTCTACACGCATCGCTGGCTCCTGATCCTGGGCGGGGTCTACATCGGCACGATCGTGTACGCGCCCGAGGGGATCGTGGGAGCCCTCAGACAGTGGACGAAAGGAGAACGAGCCGTGGGCAAGAAGGTGGTCGTCTCAATTCTGATCTCGATGGGCCTGGTCGCGCTCGCCGGCGCCGGGTCGGCGTGGGCGCAGAAGGGTCCGATCAAGATCGGCGTGATTGCTCCCATGTCGGGCGGCGCCGCGCAGATCGGCAAGGATATGACGAATGGGATCGCGATGTGGCTCGCCGAGAACAACGAGACGATCGCCGGCCGCAAGGTCGAAGTGATCGTCGAGGACAGCCAGGGCCAGCCCAACGTCGCGCTGACCAAGCTGCAGAAGCTCGTCGAGAGCGATCGGGTTCACGTGCTGGTCGGCGAAGTCTTCGCGCACATCGGCTACGCGATGGCGCCCAAGGTCGACGAGTACCGCATCCCCATGCTCTATCCCGTCATCGCCGCCGACGACCTCACCCAGCGCAAGCCGGCCAAGTGGGTGGTGCGCACGGGCTGGGCGTCGAGCCAGCCCTCGCACCCGTTCGGCGAGTACGCGGCCAAGACCCTCGGCTACAAGCGGATCGCCGTCATCGCCATGGACTACGCCTTCGGCTGGGAGGTCGTCGGCGGCTTCCAGAAGACGTTCGAGGAAAACGGCGGTCAGATCGTCCAGAAGCTGTGGGCCCCGCTCAACACCACCGACTTCGCCCCGTATCTCTCCCAGGTCAAGCGCGACGCCGACGCGGTATTCGCGCTGATGGTGTCGATCTCGGCGTCGCGCTTCCCCAAGCAGTATCAGGACGCCGGGCTGAAGGCGAGGCTGCCGCTCATCGGCGGGGGCACGACGTTCGACGAGTTCGTGCTGCCGTCGCTCGGCGACGAGGCCATCGGCGGCATGAGCCCCCTGATCTACAGCGCCGCGCTCGACACGCCGACGAACAAGCGGTTCGTCACGGAGTACCGCAAGAAGTACGGGAAGGTGCCGTCCTATTTCTCGGAGACCTGCTACACGTCCACGCGCTGGATCAACGAGGCGGCCAGGGCCGTCGGCGGTGACGTGGAGAACCGGGAGAAGTTCCTCGACGCGCTGCGGAAGGTGGAGATCGCCGACGCGCCGCGTGGCCCGATCAAGCTCGATGCCTACGGGAACCCGATCCAGAACATCTACATCCGTAAGGTCGAGAAAAAGGACGGGGAGCTCTGGAACACCGTCGTCTACACGTACCCGGCCGTCTCCCAGTTCTGGAAGTACAAGCCCGACGACTTCCTGAAGCAGCCCGTGTACGACCGCAATTTCCCGGCGTGCAAGCACTGCTGAGCCCATGGTGGAGCGAGCCGCCACCGCGCTGAGCCTGACCGCCCTCTCGAAAGAGTTCGGCGGCCTCCGCGCGGTGGACGGCGTGAGCCTGGCGGTCGGACCGGGCGAGCGCCGCGCGATCATCGGCCCCAACGGGGCCGGCAAGACGACCCTCTTCAGCCTGATCAGCGGGGAGACCCGGCCGACCGACGGCCGGATCGTCCTGTTCGGTCGAGACGTCACGCGCTTCGCCCCGCACCGGCGCGCCGGGCTCGGCCTGGCGCGCACCTACCAGATCACGAATCTCTTCCCCCGTCTCACCGCGCTCGAGAACTGCCTCCTGGCGGTCCAGGCCCTGACGCCCGCCAAGTTCCACCTGCATCGCGGCCTGCGCCGCTATCCCGCCTTCTTCGAGCGCGCGCGGGGCGTGCTCGCCGCGGTCGGGCTCGCCGACAAGGAGGGCGAGGCGGTGCGGAACCTCTCGCACGGCGAGCA
>DASPZZ010000267.1:0-6118 GCA_035635995.1 Binatia bacterium
TCGGCCTCCTGGCCCCAGAAGTAGGCCTCCATGACGCCGCCGCGGCCCACCCCGATCTCCAGGCGCCCGTCGCTCAGGTTGTCGAGCATGCTGATCTCTTCGATGAGGCGCAGCGGATGATGGAGCGGCAGGACGTAGACGCACGGGCCGAATCGCATGCGCGTCGTGCGCTGGGCCACGCTGCCCAGGAACACGTTCTGCGACGGGGCCAGGCTGTGGATCGCCGGTGTGTGGTGCTCCGCCAGGTGATACCCGTAGAAGCCTGCCCGGTCGAGGCGCTCGATCTGGACCAGCCGCTCGCGATAGATCTGATCGAGCCGCTGGCCCGGCACCGGCTCGATGTGGTCGAAGACCCCGAATCGCAGTGTCATGTCGCCTCCCCGTCCCGCAATCCTACAAGATTTCGGTCTCAGGCGAAGGTGGCGATGAGGGAGCCGCCGGCGGCGGCGATCATCACCACGAGCCAGGGCGGGAGCCGCCAGAACATGAGCAGGCCGAACGCGACGAGGGCGAGCCCGAAGTCGGCGTGGCTCGTGACGGCGCTCGTCCACACGGGATCGTACAGGGCGGCCAGCAGCAACCCGACGACGGCCGCGTTGATGCCACGAAGCGCGGCCTGAAAGCCCGCCCGCTCGCGCAAGAGCCCCCAGAACGGAAGCGCGCCGATGACCAGGAGGAAGGCGGGCAAGAATATCGCGACGAGCGCCCATCCGGCGCCGACCCACCCGTTCGGCGGCTGATGCATCACGGCGCCGAGATACGCGGCGAACGTGAACAGCGGCCCGGGCACCGCCTGGGCCGCGCCATACCCGGCGATGAACTCTTCGTTCGTCACCCAGCCCGGTGGAACGACCTCGGCCTGGAGCAGCGGCAGCACGACGTGTCCGCCGCCGAAGACGAGCGAGCCCGCCCGATAGAAGCTGTCGAAGACCGCCAGGGTGTGGCTCGGCGCCACCTGACGCGCGATCGGCAACCCGATCAGCAGGCCGAAGAACAGCGCGAGCGAACCGAGGGCGACGCCTCGGCCGACGGGGATCCGCATGGCAGTCGGGGTGGAGGTCCCCGCGGCGGGCAGGAGGATCCATCCCACCAGACCCGCGACGACGATGACCAGCACCTGGACGGTCGCCGTCCGCGACGCCAGCACGACGATCGCGGCCACGATCGCCAGCGACGCACGCTCTCGATCCGCCGCCAGGCTGCGCGCCATCCCCCACACCGCCTGCGCGACGACGGCCACCGCGACGACCTTCAGCCCATGCAGCCATCCGGCGTCGGCGACGCCGAGTCCTTGCACGCCGTAGGCGAACACGACCATCGCCACCGCCGACGGAAGCGTGAACCCGAGCCACGCCGCCAGCCCCCCAAGCAGGCCGGCGCGCAAGATCCCGATCGCGATGCTCACCTGAGTGCTCGCGGGCCCGGGAAGGAACTGGCAGAGGGCCACGAGGTCGGCGTAGTGCGCCTCGTCGAGCCAGCGCCGTCTCACGACGTACTCTTCGCGGTAGTAGCCGAGGTGCGCGATCGGACCGCCGAACGAGGTCAGGCCCAGTCTAGTCGAGACGCCGAGGACCTCGAGGAGAGCTCTTGGTGGCATGGTGGGGAATATGGATAGCACATCCTGTATTGGAACGGAGGATGCCAGATGCGGAAGAGGTTGACCTCTCGACTCGCTGCACTCGCGCTCTTTGCGCTGACGGCCGGCGTCGTCTCGGTGGTCGCCCACGTCTCCCCGTCTCTTGCCCAGGACGTCGGCGCTGAAATCGCGCGGCTCAAAGCCGAGATCGAGCAGCTCAAGGGCCGCCTGCCCAGCCAGTCGCACGCGATGGTGGACGTCGGGTATCACTTCTCGAATCTGTGGTTCGCAGGGCAGAAGCAGAACTGGCCGCTCGCTCAGTTCTACCTCGACGAGACGCGCTCGCATCTGCGCTGGGCCGTCCGCATCAACGCAGTGCGCCGCACCACGGCCGGCGAAGTCGACCTGCGTGGCCTCCTCGAAGCCGTCGAGCGCACGGGACTGACCAACCTCGGGAAAGCGATCGCCGACAAGAACCCGGATGCGTTAGCCGAGGCCTACAAACAGACCCTGCAGGGCTGTTACGCCTGCCACCGGGCGTCGGACAAGCCGTACTTGCGTCCGCGAATTCCAGACCAGCCGGAGACACGGATCATCAACTTCGACCCGACAGCCACCTGGCCTTGAGGCGACGAGCCGGGGTTGACGCGGCGGGCGCGCTCTAGTCGATCGCGCGGTACATCCGCTCGTCGTAGAGGGCGCCCGTCATCGTCGCGAGCTTGTCGCGGAACTCGCGCGTCGCCGGCGCCATCGAGTGCGCCTCGGCCGCCTTCGGCTCCTTCCAGATCTCCACCACCGTGAAGTGATTCTGGCGGTTGATCTGCTGCACGACCTCGAAGCGCAGGTTGCCGTCGGCCCGCCGGCTCTCGTCGCCCAGTCGCTTGAGCGCGGCGACTCCGTCGTCCTTGCGCGGCGGAATGACGTCGACGTGGGTCGCGACGTAGACGGCGCCGCGCACGGAGGTGTCGATCGGGCCGATCGAGAGCCCGATGTGCACGCGCTCGTCGGTCGGCGCGTTGCGGATCGCGGCGATCTTCTCGCGCGTGTCGGTGGTGTTCGCGCTCTTGCCGTGAGCCTCGAACGCCGCCGGGTCCTTCCAGATCTCGAAGATCGCGAACTGGTGCGGCTGGTCGATGCGCTGCACGACCTCGCATCTGAGATTGCCGCCCTCTTTGCGCGCCGCCTCGCGATAGCGCCGGAGCAGCGTCACCGCGTCCGCCTTCGCCGTCGGCATGACCTCGACGTAGGTCACGGAGTAGATGTTGCCTTCGATGGGGACCGGCGGCGGGGCTTGCGCCTGTGCGTCTCCGACCGCGCCGATCGCCATCACGACCAGGCCGCCGAAAAGCGTCCGCAGTAACTGTTGCATTTCATCACCTCAATACTACGTTCTCAGGCGGCGAGCGCGGACTGGAGGTTTCGGGCGAACTCCGCGAGGAGCGTGTCGGCCTTCCTCTTGATCACGGGCTGACCGAACTCTCCGATCTTGCCGAGGACGGCCAGGTCGGTCTCGATGTGGACGCGCGTCCCACCCTGGCCCGGCGCCAGCGTGAGGCTCATGCGGGCTCGAATCCCTCCGCCCATCCGCCGGTCGTTGGCTTCGGCTCGCATGCGGGCCCGCCAGGCGCTGCGATCCTGTTCCTCGACGGTCATGGTGCCCTGAAGGGCGAGGCGGATGGGGCCGACCTGAACCCTGAGGGTCCCCCGGAAGGCGCTCGCATCCACGGCCTCGATGGTCTCCACGCCCGGGACGCAGAGCGCCACCCTCGGAAACTCCATCAGGAAGTCCCACAGGCGCTCTCGCTCCACGGGGATCACGCACTCCTGCGCGAACGTCAACGCGTCCCTCGCGCCGAGCGCCGCGCCGCTTCCCACGCTTGCGTGAGCGCCCGCGTGACGATGACCGCGGTCATCTCGCGCTTGTACGCGGCCGACCCGCGGTGGTCGCTCAGGGGATCCACCGCTCCTTTGACCGCCTCGCCAACGGCGTGCAGCACGCGCTCACCGAGCCGCTCGCCCGGGAGAAGCGCCTCCGCCGCCCTCCCGCGCAGCGGCGTCACGCCGACCGAGCCGAGTGCGATCCGCGCCTCGCGGCAGCGCTCGCCATCCGGCTCCAGGGTCACGGTCGCGGCAACGGCGACGGTCGCGTAGTCGTCCGCGGTGCGTGGGAGAAACTTCAGGAAGGTGGCGCCGGTCGCTGCCGGGAGCAGGGGGACGGTGATCCCGGTGACGAGCTCTCCCGGCTCGAGCACGGTTTCATAGTAGTCGCGGAAGAACTCTCCGAGCGGCAGCTCCCGCCGGCCCCCGGCACCTCGGACCTCCACCCTGGCGTCGAGCGCCAGGAGCGTCACCGGCGGATCTTGATTCGGGTCAGCGTGAGCGAGCGCACCGCCGATGGTGGCCATGTGGCGGATCCGGACGGTCGCGACGCGGCGGAAGGTCTCGGCGAGGACGGGAAGCCGCTCGCGCACGAGGGGTGAGACCTCCGCTTCCCGATGCGTGACCATGGCACCCAGGCGAAGGGCGCCGTTGGTCGCCTCGATCCGGCTGAGCCCCTGGACGTCGCGCAGGCTCACTAGGCACCCCGGACGGACCAGGTGCTGTCTCATCATGGTCACGAGGGCGGTTCCGCCCGCGACGATCCGCGCGTCGTCACCATGCTCCCGAATGACGGCGAGCGCTTCGTCGAGCGCGCGCGGCGCGCGATAGTCGAAGGCGTTCACGGCCGACTCCCCTCGGCGGCCGCCCGGATCGACTCGACGATCTTGTAGTAGCCGGTGCACCGGCAGAGATTCCCGAGCATCCACTCCCGGATCTCCGCGTCGCTCGGGTCCGGGATCGCGTCGAGGAGCGCCTTGGCCGCCACGACCTGGCCCGGCGTGCAGATGCCGCACTGAAAGCCTCCGGCGTCCATGAACGCCTGCTGGACGGGGTGGAGGCGCTCGTCCTCGGCCAGTCCTTCGACCGTGGTGACTTCGTGGCCGTCCGCGAAGACCGCGAGCGCGATGCACGAGCTGATCATCTTCCCGTCCAGCAACACGGTGCACGCCCCGCACACGCCGACGCCGCACCCTTCCTTGGAGCCGGTGAGCCCCAGATCGTACCGGAGGCAGTCGAGGAGCGTGCGGTACGTGGGGACTTCCACGTCGTGCGGCGTGCCGTTGACGGTGAGGCGGATCACGCGCGTCACGACCGCGGCTCCTTCTCGTGTGGCGCTTGCGCCTTGCCCTTGAGCGCGAAGTAGACCTTCTCGGCCGTGATGGGAAGGTCGAGGATGCGGACCCCGCACGCGTCGGCGACCGCGTTGGCGATTGCCGGCGCGACCGCGCTGATGCTCCCCTCGCCGATGGCCTTGGCGTTGAATGGCCCCGGTCCCACCGGGTCTTCCAGGAGCACGGTGGTGAGCGGCGGAACATCCTGGATCGTCGGCAGCTTGACGTCACCCAGGTTGAGCGTGCTGATCCGACCGTCCTCGGTTCTGAGCTCCTCCATCAGCGCGAACCCGAGCCCCTGGATCAGGCCACCTTCGATCTGTCCCTGGTGACCGATCGGATTGATGATGGTGCCGACGTCGTGCGCCGTCGTGAAGTGGCGCACCGTCACTTGACCCGTCTGCGGGTCGACCGAGACCTCCGCCACCTGGGCGGTGAACGACGTGACAGCGCCGTGAGCCTTCGCGTCATAGAAATGTGACGCCTCCAGCGTTCGGCCCTCTTTGGCGGCGGCTCGAGCGATCGCCGCCAGCGAGCTCGCGGGCGTCCCGAGCTTCGCCGCTTCCGCCTGGATTTGCTCCTTGAGCTTCTCGGCCGCGTGATACGCGGCTCGGCCGCCCGTGTGCGTGACCCGGCTCCCGCCCACGCCGGAATCGGTCGCGAAGTCGTCGGTGGTGGCGACTTCGATCTCCACGAGGCCGATAGGCAGGCCGAGGACCTCGGCGACGACTTGACGAAGAACGAGGTGGGCGCCGGTCCCGGTGTCGGGCAGCGCCATCAACACGGTCACCTTCCCGTCGGTCTCCAGGCGCAACCGGGCGTTCGTGAATCCCACCCCGATGTGGCGATGCGTCATCGCTGCGCCGCGGCCGATCCACGGCCCGGGCTTGGGCTCGGACCAATGGCTCGCCTTGAGCGCGGCCTCGAGGGTGTCGCTGGCTCGCACGTGCTCGAGATGATGGCCGTTGGCGAGGAGATCGCCGTCTCGGAGAAGATTCCGCCGGCGGAACTCGGCGGGATCCAGCGAGAGCTCTCTGGCGATCATGTCCATGTGCGACTCCCCGGCGAAGACCATCTGGGGCTCGCCGGGCGACCGCGCGTGACCGCAGGGGATGTTGTTGGTATAGACGCAGAATGATTCGATCGAGAGATGGGGGGTCCGGTAGACCCCGGCCCCCATGCTGGCTCCCCCGAGATTCACGCTCGGCGCCGGCTTGAAGGCCGCGTAGGCCCCGCTGTTGAAGAGCGCCTTCACGCGACGGGCGACGATCCGCCCGCCCTTGCTCACGCCGGTACGAAGCGTGATGACCGAGGGATGGCGCGGGTTGCC
>DASPZZ010000268.1:0-17785 GCA_035635995.1 Binatia bacterium
AGGCGTGGGACACCCTCGCCGCCGTCGAGGACGGCCTCGCCACGCTCGGACACACGCCCGACTCTGCCGCGACGATCGAGCATCTGGCCGTGGTGACGCACCGGCTGCGCGGCTCCGCGGCCCTCAGCGGCTTCCCCCAGGCCGCGGGCCTCGCCGCCGCGATGGAGGAAGCGGTCGAGCGAGTCGCCGCGACGCCCCCCGGCACGGACCGGCGCTCGCTCGGCGACATGGTGTTCTGGCTCAAGACGGCGCTCGACGTCATCGGGGAGACCGGCGTCGAGGATGCCGTGGCGATCACCGAGTCCCTCGCCCGCCTGGTCCCCTCGGCGCCGCGCGAGACCGCCGGCAAGACGTCGCGGCGGCTCGCCGAGCTGGACCGGTTCTTCACCGACCAGCCGGACGTCCTCGAGTACTTCGTTCCGGAGGCGGTCGAGCATCTCGAGTCGATGGCGCAGTCGCTGGTGGCGCTCGAGGGCGAGGGCTCGACCGACGCCGAGATCGCGGCGCTGTTCCGGGCGGTCCACACGCTCAAGGGGGCCGCCTACACCGTCGGCTGTGGAATGATCGGCGACCTCGCGCATCGCGTCGAGGACATGCTCGGTGAGGTCCGCGAGCACCAGCGCCCCTTGAATCGCGTGGCGATCGAGACCGTCTTCGCCGGGCTCGACGCCCTCCGGCTCCTGGTGCGGAGTGGGGAAGATCGGGCCGACACCCGCGCGACCGCCTACGAGCGCGCGATGGCGTTGCTCGACGGGTTGCCGGCGATCGGAGCGCCCGTGGCTGTCGAGCCGGCGCTGACGGAGGCGGTGCTCGAAGCCGAGACGGTGAGCGCCACCACGCCGAGCGAGTCCGCCGTCGCGGAGAGGGCGCCACGGCTCGAGCCGGTCGCTGCGACGCGTCCTGCCGAGCCCGCCAGGCGAGCCGCCGAGCGGGCGCGGCCGTCCCGCGACGCCGGGCGGAGGATTCGCCCGAGCATCCGCGTCAGTCTCGATCGGCTCGACGCCCTGATGAACCTGGTCGGCGAGCTGGTGATCACGCGAAGCCGCCTGGAGCGTCACCTGATCCAGCTCGAGCAGGCGGGCGAGCTCCTGTCGTTCACGCAGTCGCGCATGACCCAGACCGTCGCCGAATTCGAATCGAAGTACGCAAACCGCCAGGTGCCGCTCGGCCGAGAGACCGGAGGCGGAGCCCCGCCCGAACGCGGCGCGTCAACCCCGCCGCTCGGAGACGTCTTCGAGGAGCTCGAGTTCGACCGCTACGACGACTTCAATCTTCTGGCCCGCCGGGTGGGCGAGATCTCGAGCGACCTCACGGAAATCCAGCTCCAGCTGAGCGGCCTCGTGCGCGTCGTTCGCGAGGACGCGGGGGGTGTCCAGCGGCTCAGCGGCGAGCTGCGCGGCCAGATCACCCGCGCCCGCATGGTGCCCGTCGGCCGCCTGTTCGCGCCGTTCGTGCGGATGGTCCGGGACGGGTCGCGGGGGGCCGGCAAGAGCGTCGCGCTCGAGGTCAGGGGCGAGACCGTCGAGATGGACACCACGATCGTGGAGCTGATGGCCGACCCCCTGATCCACCTGGTGCGGAACGCCATCGCCCACGGCATCGAGACGGACGAGGTACGCCGACGGCAGGGCAAGCCGCCGCAGGGCACGATCCACCTCGGCGCCGCGCACAAGGGCGGGTCGATCTACATCGAGGTGGCGGACGACGGCCGCGGCATCGACCTCGAGGCCGTCAGCGAGGCGGCGCGTCGGGGCGGCTTCGTGACGGCCGAGACCCTCGCGCGACTCGGCGAGCGCGACATCCTCGACTTGATCTTCCTGCCCGGGCTCACCACGGCGACGTCGGTGACGACCGCCGCGGGCCGAGGCGTCGGCATGGACGTCGTGCGCACGAACGTCGGCCGCCTCGGCGGCGAGATCGAGGTCCAGACCGAGTCGGGGCGCGGCACCCGCTTCCGGATTCGTCTGCCCCTGACCGTGGCCATCTCCGACGCGCTCATGGTGCACGTGGGACCGGAGACCCTGGCGATTCCGGTGCCGGCCGTGAAGGCGGTGATCAGCGTCCGGCCGGAGGAGATCCGGACCACCGACGGCGTGGAGTCGATCGAGGTCGAAGGCGAGAGCGTGGACCTCGTGCGCCTGGATCGCGTGCTCCGGATCCCGGGCCGCGGCGCAGACGGGCCGCTGTCGGTCGTCACGCTTCGAACCGGGCGCAAGACGCTCGCCGTGGTGGTCGACGAGTTTCTGAGCAAAGAGGAGATCGTCATCAAGAACCTCGGCGCCTTCCTCCAGGGCGTCGGCCCATTCTCCGGCGCCACCGTCACCGGACAGGGGCGAGTCATCCTGTTGCTCGACTCCCTGAAGCTCCTGGAGATGAACGCCGCGGCGCCGGCGCCGCGGGCGGTCGAGGCCCGCCGCGAGCGCGACGCGGTCGCGGCGGCCCCCGAGGGCAAGCGCTGCGTCCTTCTCGTCGACGACTCCGTCAGCGTGCGGAAGTTCGTCGGGGGGATGCTCGAGCGCGCCGGATTTCGCGTCGTCGCCGCCCGGGACGGTGCCGAGGCGCTCCAGCAGCTCGCCGAGCGGTCGGTCGACGTCGTCGTCACCGATCTGGAGATGCCGCGACTCAACGGCTACGAGTTGATCCGCGACCTCAACCGGGAGCCCACGACGTGCGACCTGCCGGTGGTCGTCCTGACCACGCGGGCCGGCGCCAAGCACGTGAACCTCGCGCGCGAGCTGGGGGTCGAGCACTATGTCGCCAAGCCGGTCGACGAGGTCAGCTTCGTCCAGCTGATCGAGTCGCTGGCGGCTCCGGCTCGGGCGGAGAGCTGAGGCGCCCATGCCGCGTGTGCTGCTGATCGATCCCGACCGCGAGGCCCTCGCCGCCATGCAAGCGGCCCTGGGCCGGGCCGGCTTCGACGACGTCCCGGCCGTGACCAGCGGCTCCTTCGCGCTGACGATGCTCGAGCGCAACCGTCCGGATCTCATCGTGAGTCGAGTCGGCGTGCCGGACATCGACGGCTACGAGCTGTGCGCGATCGTCCGCAAGGATCCCTCGATGACGGGCGTGCTGTTCCTCCTGCTCGCGAGCCCCGGCGACGAGGCTCCCGAGGAGATGCTCGAGGAAAAGCCGGACCAGACGCTCGCGGGCGACCTGCCGATCGCCGCGATCGTGTCCGAGGTCGCCAGCCTCCTGGGTCGCAGGGCGCCGGCGGCCGTCGCGCCGCGCGAGCCGACGCCGCCCGCCGCCCAGCCCGACGGGGCGCACGGCCTGCGCGGCTCGCTCGGGGTGATGGAGCTGCCGGACATCACGCAGGCGATCGCGCTCGGCAGCAAGACCGGGCAGCTGCTCGTCACGCTGCCCTCGGGACGCGGCATCATCGCCTTCGACCGCGGGCGGGTCGTACACGCGGAGTTCTTCGGACTCATCGGCGAGACGGCGTTCGCGGCGCTCCTGGTGGCGGCGCACGGCGAAGCAAACGGGACGTTCGTCTTCAATCCGCTCGATGCGGCGGCGGCCAACGGGGCGAAAACGATCCATCGAGACCTCAAGCAGCTCCTGCTCAGCGCCGCCGCCGAGATCGACGAGGGCCGCGCGGACGCGGCCGTGGCGCCCCTCTCTTAGGAGACGTGTGATGCACAAGGTCCTCGTGGTGGACGACAGCCTGAGCGTGAGGAAGCTGGTGGAGAAAGCGCTCGAGGGTCGTGGTCTGCACGTACTCTCCGCCGCGTCCGGCGCCGAAGCGATCGAGGCGATCGACCGCGACCGGCCCGACGTGGTGATCTGCGACGTCATCCTGCCGGACAAGGACGGATACCAGATCTGCCAGTACGTGCGTACGCATCCCACCATCAGCGCGACGCCCGTCCTCCTCATCTCCGGAATCGACAACGGCACGGTGCAGGCGCGGGCGGCCGAGGTGCGCTCCGATGAGGTGATGTTCAAGCCGTTCGGCGTCGACGATCTGGTCCGGAAGATCGACAGCCTCCTTGCCGGCCGCTCCAACGGCTCGACGCGGCCGGCGAGCGAAGCTCCGCCATCGACGGCGTCGGCTCCCGCGGCGACTTCGCCCGTGCCGTCGCCCGGCCAAGGCCTCAAGCAGCGGCTGGAGAGGCTCGCCGGCACGCCGGGCGTCCGCTTCGTCGTGCTCAGCGATCGCGAGGGTTTTCTCATCGAGACGGCGGGGGATCTCGCCTCCGACGCCGACGAGGTCGCCGGCGCGCTTGCGTCGTGTCTGGCGGAGGCCTCCGACGGCATCGGCCGCGAGCTCGGCCAGGGCCAGCTGGTGGGCACGATTCTCGAGTACGAGTCCGGGACGCTCTTGCTACACGGCGTCGGGCCCTCGGCGCTGCTGGCCGTCCTGGTCGGCGACCCCGGAGCGCTCGGCAAGGTGCGCTACTACGTGAGGAAAGCCGTACCGGAGCTCGTGCAGGCGCTCTGATGGCTTTCCCACGCGCCTCGCGAGTGAGGCTGGTCTGGGGGCTCGAGTTGGCACTCGGTCTCGAGCTCTACGCCTGCGCGGTGCTGGCGCTCCACGCGCGCGGCCTCAGGGCGACGCCGCTCGAGGCGTCGCCCGGCCTGGTGCTTCCGGCACTGGTGATCCCACCGGTGTTCTACGTGCTCGTCGGGCTCGTCAGTGTGCGCCCCCTCTCGCTGACGCCGGTTCTTGGTGCGGCCGCCGCGATGTGCGGGCTCCACGGTCTGCTCGTCGTGGCGACCGGTGGGCTCTTCATGATCCCGGACCTCCTCGACTACACCGCGGCGGTCGCCTTTGCGCTCTGGGGCTCGCCGGCGGTGACGCTGCTCCAGCTCACGGCGGCGCCCCTGGTGTTCGCGCGCCTCCGTCCACTCCTGTCGGCCCTGCGCGGCGCGCCGCGCGCCGCGGCGCTGCCGCAACGCCGTGCTGAAGCGCCGGCGATCGCCGGGGCGCCGCGGAGGTTCTTGGCCCCGCCGGCCGAGGCGGCTCCGTCTCCGGTTCCCCGTGCGCCGGTCGCGGCAGCGCCGGCGGCACCTCCGGCCCAGCGCATGCCGGTCGTGACGTCGGCGGCTCCCCTTCGCCCTGTCCCGGCGCCCGCGGTCGTCCGCGAGCCCGTCGCGAAGACCCTGGCGTCGACACCGCCGGCTGTGGCGGCCGCGCCGAGCAAGCCGGCCCGCGCGCCCCTCGAACCCAGGGCGGGCGGGCTCCCTCGGCCGCTGGCGCTGGACAGGAAGGAGCCGATGATCCGCGTTCCGTTCATCCGGATCGCGGACCAGCTTCCGGTCGAAATGTTCGTCCGCGGTCGGGAAGGCTTGAAAGACACGCTCCGTCCGGGCGTCTCGCTCCTCGTTCCCCGAAACCTCCTCCTGCCGCATCTGAGCGAGGGGCTCGCGCCGGTGAAGTGGGAGGTGGTTGCCGATCAGTTTCCCCTCGACGAGCTCGCGCTGACCCACGGCGACATCGCGAAGCGCCTCCCCGACGGCTCGCTGATGCTCCCGCTCGACGAGGTGATACCGCAAATTCCCCCGGCGCTGCTCGCGCTCTCGACACCGCCCGCCGACGTGTACGGCATCGAAGAGTTCCCGCCACCGTTCCAGCCACACGTACCGCCGCCGTCGGCAACCACCGTCGCCGAAGCCGAGGAGTCTCCGCTCGGAGCGGCGCCGCTCGAAGAGCTCGAACCGGTGTCGGCGTCGGAGCGTTTCGAGGAGCCTGAGCCCGTCGAGGAGCCCGCGCCCGTCGTGGAGCTCGAGCCCGTGGCGGAGCTCGAATCTCCAGTGGAGCTCGAGCCGTCTGCGGAGCAGGCGCTCTCGATGCCCGAGCCGCGAATGGACGTGCTGGAGGAGCACGGCCGGGCCGAGCAAGCGCGACGCATCGCGACGCTGCTGGCGCCGCTGCTGAACGGGCTCGAGATCGGCCAACGCGCCGGCGCCGGGACGACACTCGTCACCGTGATCGCGCCGACCCTCAGCGAGGACTCCGTCGTACGGACGGCCGTGCGGGTCGTGCCCTTCCTGGGCGATGCCCGCTTGTCCGAGCCCGTGACGCAGGCCACGCTCACGGCGGCCGACGCGACGATCGTGCTGACGCCGTTCGGGACACCGGACGCCGGCGGCGCGCTCCTGGTGACGGCGGTTGCCTCGCGCGCGTCGCTGGCCTGGCTCGAGCGACTCTCGCGGAGCGCGGCCCGCGAAGCCCGAGCCGGGACCGGGAACGGGAAGCAGTCGGAGCCGGACGGCAATCCGTCCAAGGAGACCGAGCTTCGCGCGGCGAGCGTGCCGCCCTACGCGCACGAGCTGGCGGGCTCGCTGACGGCGTTCGGTCCGGTGGCGCCGACTCTGCTGCGCGATCGGGCTGGCTCGCTCAGCGCCTTGCTGTTCCTTCCCGCCTCGCTCGAGGCTCTGCCGCTGGCCCGGTTCGCGCGCGAGCTTCACGGTGCGCTCGAGGACGCCGAGATCGGCCGGGTGGCGTCGGTCATCCTGAAGCTCGGAGCGCATCGTCTCGTGCTGCGGGCCGTGGACGGCGTGTCGGGCAACGTGACGATGCTGGTTGGCGTCGGGCGAATCGACCGACCGGGGCTGGCGCGGATCGAGCTGGACCGGGCTGCAGCACGGCTCGGGGCCCTGGTACGGAGCTGAGCCGTGTCCGTCATCAACTACGCGAGCCGGGTCATCGACTTCAAGATCGTCTACTACGGACCCGGCCTCGCCGGAAAGACCGCGAACCTCCAGTACATCCATCGCTGCCTGCCCCACGCGAACCGGGGCAACATGACCTCGCTCGCGGCCGGCGACGACCGCACCATCTATTTCGACTTTCTGCCCCTGTCGGCCCTCACCCTGCGCGGATTCCAGACGCGGTTCCAGCTCTACACCGTGCCGGGGCAGGCGCACTACAACGCGACGCGGCGGCTGGTCCTGCGCGGCGCCGACGGGTTGGTGTTCGTCGCCGACTCCCAGTTCGAGCGTCTCCGCGAGAACGTCGAGAGCCTGCGCAATCTGGAAACGAACCTCCGCGAGTACGAGTGCACGCTGGACGAGATCCCGTACGTGCTGCAGTACAACAAGCGCGACCTGCCGAACCTGGCCCCGGTGGAGTACCTGGAATTCGTCCTCAACCACCGGGCCAAGCGTGTCCCGTTCTTCGAGGCGGCGGCCATCCAGGGCAAGGGAGTCTTCGACACGCTCAACACCGTCTCCCGCATGGCGCTCGCGAGCGAGTTCGGCGGCGGGCGCGAGAGGCGTGATGAAGCCTCGTGACACGGTCATCCAGCAGGAGGATGCCGCGCGCATCCACGAGATCCTGACGCGCTTTCTCGGCGACTCGGGCGCCGGCGAGGCGCTCCTGATCGACCGCGGCGGTCAGCTCCTCGCGATGGACGGCGTCTCGCAGGCGCTCGACGCGGTGTCCATCTCCGCGCTCGCGGCCGCCGCCTTCAGCTCCACGGCGGCGATGGCCCAGCTCCTCGGCGAGACGGAGTTCACGGTCCTCTTCCACGAGGGCACCAAGCGGTCGATCCACGTGTCGACGGTCGACGCGGAGGCGATCCTGCTCGCGATCTTCGACGAGCGGACGACGGTCGGCATGGTGCGGCTCTTCGCCAGCGAAGCCAGTCGGGCGGTGGGCGCGGTGCTCGGCGTAGCCCGCGCGCGCCCCAAGCCCCAGGGCGAGTTCGCCGCTCCGCTGAACGCCGCGGAGTCCCGACCGGCCTGGACGCCACCGTACTGATATGCGCCTGGCACGGGTAGGGGGACGCTACCTGGAGGGCCGCGAGCAGCGGTTGTGGGCGGCGCTCGTCGCTCTCATCGGGCTCGCGGCGGCGGGTGTCGTCCTCGTCGTCGGGAATCCCGGCGCCGGGTTGTTTCATCCGACGCTCCTTCATCTGGGCGCCGGGATCGTCGCGGTTCTGACCGCGTTCCGGCTCGCCGGACCCGTCACGCGGCGCCTGCGGAACGTCCGGAAGGGCCGGCTCGGCGAACGCCTCGTCGCCGATCTTCTCGGCGGGTTACCCGACGACTACTGGCTCATCAACGACGTGACGCTCGGCCTGGCGCGCGGCAACATCGACCACGTGTTGATCGGTCCGTGCGGGGTGGTGGTCATCGAGACGAAGCGGTTCGCGGGGAACATCCGGTGCTGGGGCGACGATTGGTCCATCAACGGGTACCGGCGAAAGAGCGTCAGCCAGCAGGTCAACTCCGGCGCGTGCGCGGTACGGTACTTCCTGAGCGAGCGGCATCCCGATCTGGCGGCCTGGGCCCTGCGCTGGGTGGAGTCCATCATCGTCTTCACGCACCCGCTCTGCCGCGTGGAGGTCAACCACGCGCCGACCACGATCGTCCGGTACTCGCAGCTGTATCAAGAGGTGCTCGATCTCTCGCGCAAGCACCGCATGGCGCCGGGCATCGCGGCCCAGCTCGCCCACAGCCTGATGAACTCACAGGCCCGTGGCGCCGCGTCGGTCGGGCACGGCGCCTTCACATCCGCGTCTTGATCCGCTCGATGGCCTCTTCGGTCTGGGCGCGTGAGCCGAAAGCGGTGAGGCGGAAGTAGCCCTCGCCGCTCGGGCCGAACCCGGCGCCCGGCGCCCCGACGACGCGGGCTTCTTCCAGAACCTTGTCGAAGAAATCCCATGACGAGGCGGACCGCGGCGTGCGGACCCAGATGTACGGCGCGTTGCGCCCACCGTAGACGGTGAAGCCGGCGGCGCCGAGCCCGGCGCCGATGATCCGCGCGTTCTCCATGTAGAATTCGATCAGCGCTCGCACCTGCTTCTGGCCCTCGGGCGTGTAGACGGCGGCGGCGGCCTTCTGGATGACGTAGGGCGGACCGTTGGACTTCATCGCCGTGCGGCGCGTCCAGAGCGCGTTCAGGCTCATCGTCTTGCCGTCGGCCGCCCGCCCCCGCGTCTCCTTCGGCACGACGGTGTAGGCCAGGCGCATGCCCGTGAATCCCGCGTTCTTGGAGAAGCTCCGGCACTCGATCGCCACCTCCCGCGCTCCGTCGATCTCGTAGATCGAGTGAGGGACTTCCGGATCGACGATGTAGGCCTCGTAGGCGGCATCGTACAGGATGACCGCGTCCTCGGCGCGGGCATAGTCGACCCAGCGCGTGAGCGCCTCGCGGGTGACCACGGCGCCCGTGGGGTTGTTCGGGTAGCAGAGATAGATCAGGTCGACGTGCCGGTCGGGCAGCGCCGGCTGGAAGCTGTTCTCCGCGGTGCAGGGGAGGTACACGATGCCCGCGTAGCGGCCGCTGTCGTCCGCGCGCCCGGTGCGCCCGGCGACCACGTTGCTGTCGGCGTAGACGGGGTAGACCGGATCCATCAGGGCGACCACGCACTCCCGGGCGAAGATCTCCTGCAGGTTCGCGCTGTCGCTCTTGCCGCCGTCGCTCACGAAGACCTCGTCGACGGCGATCTTCACGCCGCGCGCGCCGAAGTCGTGCGCGGCGATCTCGGCGCGCAGGAACTCGTAGCCGACGTAGGGGCCGTAGCCCTTGAAGGTCTCACGGCGCGCCATGTCGTCGGCGGCCTCGTGGATCGCGCGAACGACGGCGGCGGGCAGGGGTTGGGTGACGTCGCCGACGCCCAGGTCGATCAGGCGAGCGTCGGGATGGGCGTCGGTGAACACCTTCGTCCGCCGGCGGATCTCGGCGAAGAGATAGTTCTGGTTGAGGTTCAGGTAGGCTTCGTTGAATCTGGGCACGGCGTTCTCCTCGTCGACGGCGGCTGCGCGAATTCTAGCAAAGGTCACGAGCCCGCACCGCACCGCGCCGTCGGACGGGTGGCACCAGGGTGTCCCCGGCCCGCCGGGCGGAAGTGGGACCCCCGAGTCCCGCCCGCAGCTCGAAGAGCTGCGTTCGGGCGAGTGGGTGACGGAGCCCGGTGGGCCGGGACACCCTGGTGCCAGGTCCCGTCCGACTCACGGCGCCGTCTTCGTAATAATGCGGGCTAGCGGGCGGCGGCGAGCGGCGGCGTGTTGGGTCTGGCGTAGCTGATGGTGAGGATCTCCCAGAGGTGGCCGTCGGCGTCTTGCCAGTAGACGTTCTTCCCGCCCAGGCGCGTGTTGATCTGCATGTCATCCTCGCCGCGGGGTCGGCTCCGGTACTTGAGCCCCGCCGCCTGGAGCCGAGCGAAGATCGCGTCGAAGTCGGCGTCGCTGACGCGGAAGCAAAGGTGATGGCGCTCGAACTGCTCGCGGTCGGCGAAATCCACCGTCAGCGAGTCGTTGACGTAGACCGGCGCGAATTCGCCGCGCGGCTCCTCCCAGGGTACGCCCAGAAGGTCGGCCAGGAGTTGTGCCGACTCGCGCCGATTGTGCGAGGGAACGATCACGTGATCGAGCAGGATGGCCATCGCGCACCTCCCAATGTGTCGGGCCCTTACTGCTTCTTCAGGCGGATGTCCTCCCAGGGGGCGGTGAAGTAGAGCTGCGGGCTCAGGCCGACCGCCGGCTCCTCGACGCGCGGCCCGATCCCGTGCAGCGTGGCGGGCTCGAAGATCGGCCCGAACATGACGCGCTCGTGCATCAACCGCTGGATCTGAGTCAGCAGCGTCTCGCGCTTCTTGCGGTCGCGCTCCTGGGCCTGCTGCAGGTACAGGTCGTCGATGTCGGGATAGCCGCCGTAGGCGAAGGGAGCGTTGCTGACGACGAAGGATTCGAGCCGGGCGGCGGTGTTGCCGGGCGCCGCCGAGACCATGACGATGACGCCTTGCAGCTTCTTCGCCCTGTACGACTCCATGAACGCCGCCCGCTCCATAGCCCGCACGCGCGAGCGAATGCCGATCGCGGCCAGATAGTTCGCGACGGCCTCGCCCATGGTGGTGAACGGAGGCAGCGGGCTGATGTCGCCGGCGTCGAAGCCGTTGGGATAGCCGGCGTCGGTCAGGAGGCGCTTGGCCTGCGCGGGGTCGTAGCCGTAGGGCTCGATACGCAGGGCGAAGTCCATGGCGCTCGGGATGATCGATCCGGTCAGGCGCGAAAAGCCGAGCCGCTCGGCGTCGTTGATCGCCTGCTTGTCCATCGCGAGATTCGCGGCGAGCCGGACCCGGCGATCACGCCACGGCGATTTCTGGTTCCACTGCTCGGAAAAGTCGAGCCACCAGACCGCCGGCGGAATGGTCTTCGCCAGGCGAAGCTTGGGATCCGCCCTGATGGTCGCCGCTTCGACGCCCACCATGAGGTAGCCGATGTCCGCCTCGCCGGTCTTCAACATGGCCAGCCGGGTCGTGCGGTCGGGGACGCCCTTGATCACGACCGTCTTGATCGACGGCTTCTTGCGCCAGTACTGCTCGTTGGCCTCGAGCACGAGCTCGAGACCGGGACTCTGTCGGACGAACCGATAGGGCCCGAGCCCGATGGGGTGCCGCTTGAACCCGTCCTCGCCGACCTTCTCGATGTACTTCCTCGGCACGATCCACGCGGCGCCGGTGGCCGGGCTGGCGTAGAACACCATGAAGTCGGGCCACGGCTTGTCGAGCACGAACCGTACGCGGTACGGGTCGAGGACGTCGACGGACTTGACCCGCTCGTGCAAGAGCTTGGCGGAGGCGCCCTTGTAGCGCTGGAAGCTGAACTTCACGTCGTCGGCCGTGAAGGGATCGCCGTTGTGGAACTTGAGACCCTGGCGCAGCTTGAACTCGTACGCCAGACCGTCCGGGCTCTCCTTCCAGGCCTCCGCCAGACACGCCGCCATGTCGTTGCCCGGGAGCGGCTTGATCAGCGCGTCGTGCATGGCATAGAGGAAGACGAACGGCGTCCCGATCCCCGGGGTCTCGGCTGGGTCGAGGAAGGTGGGCGCGATGGACGCGTCGAAGGCGATCGTCAGCTGGCCTTCGGGCTGACCCTGGGCGCCGACCGTTCCGCACCACGTCGCCACGAGGACGCAGGAAACGAGGAGGAAGCTCCTCCTCACGGCTTTGCCTTCTTCTTCGCCTCGCTCGCCGCGCGCCAGAGATACCAGGCGGCGACCGAGCGATAGGGCTTCCACCGTTCGCCGACGGCGCGCAGCGCCTTCGGCGTCGGGCGGGCTCGCCGCCCGTACGCGACTCGGTATCCCTCGCGCACACCGAAGTCGTCCACGGGCAGCACGTCGGGCCGCCCGAGGGTGAAGATCAGGAGCATCTCGACCGTCCACCGGCCGACGCCGTGGATCTGCGTCAGCCGCTCGATGAGCGCCTCGTCGCCGAGCCGCGCGGCCGCCCGCCGCGTCGGCACGACGCCCACGAGCGCGTGCCGGGCGATGTCTTTGAGCGCGCGCACCTTCCCGCGCGAGAAGCCCGCGCGGCGCAGCATCGCGGGGCGCGCCGCCGCCACCGCGGCGGGCGAGGGGAAGCGTCCGTTCTCGAAGAGGGCCACGAAGCGGGCCAGGATCGTCTCGGCGGCGCGACCGTTGAGCTGCTGGTGGGCGATGGCCCGCGTGAGCGCCTCGTAGGGCGACCACCGAAGCGGGGCCAGCGCGCAGGGGCCGTGACGGCGGATCAACCGACGCATCACCGGGTCCCGCGAGAGGTGGCGGTGCGCGCCCGCCATCGCGACGGTGACGGTCTCCATCGAACCCGGATACAGCGCCCGAGACGGTGGAGTCAAGCCTGAAGTTTCAGCTCGGCGTTATCCGGCTCCGTTCATGGCCAGCCGCCGCTCCCAGCGCACCCCGCAGTCGGGACATCGCATCCAGGCCACGCCCCACCGAACGCCGTCCGCGGTCACCTCGAGGACCCTGCCGTCGAGGCCGTCACACTCACGGTGCTCCACCAGGTGTCCCTCGAAGCTCCGGATCAGGTCGGCGACGACGGTTGCGCGATCTCCCGTGGCGTCCGACACATCGAGCCCCTGCGAGGGCGCCGGTCAGGGAGACTGTCGCTCGCCGACGGGCGGCCGGGTACCCGCGGGGAACTGGATGATGTCGCCCTGCGGGGTTCGACCGGTCAGCGGCGGCGTGAACACCTCGTGGTCGGAGAGCCGGCGTTCCCAGTGCCCGGGCATGAGAACCGGCGTGTCGACGCCGGGGACCTGAACGTAACGATCCGGCACCCACGTCATGTCGGGCGGGCGGACGGTCGGCGGGGGCGTCTGCGGGACCGGACGCATCGTCGAGTCACGGAGACGGTCGAACATGGGGCCGCCGGGCGTCGTTCCACCCGGCGGCGTCCTGACCTGGCCCACCGCGGCCTGGAGCGAGCCGATGCTCAGGGCGACCGCCGCACCGAGAATCACCGCGCGCCACCGCATGCCCCTATTCTCCCACTCATTGCCCCGCAGCGCAGCCCGAGCCCTACGAGCTTCGCGCGAGCGGCCCACGCAGGAGCTGAACGTGGGCGCGGGAACGGGGCAGGCCGGAGCCGTCGATCTCACCAGCCGTGCCGCGGGGGCAAGGATCCGACGCCGCCGCCCTCGACGATCTCGACCATCGAGATCCGATCGACGCGCCGGGGGATCTGGCGTCGGTGACCGCGGAGATCCCGATCTCGCTCGGGAGAGACGACCATCCGGGTCGGCGCCGCGCGGCGGTTCAGCCTCGATCCGCGATGGCACCGCTCGCGCGGCGCCAGGGGCGCAGCGCGAGCCAGGCCGGCCGCCACCAGTTCCAGCGGCCCATCAAGCGCATCGTCGCCGGCACCAGCAGGGCGCGGATGATGGTCGCGTCGACCACGACCGCGACGCCGATCCCGACGCCGACGGCCTGGATGACGACGGACCGCGCCATCCCGAAGCCGAAGAACACGGTCGCCATGATCGCGGCGGCGCCCGTGATCAGCCGCCCGGTGCGCTCCAGGCCCACCACGACCGCATGGGCGTTGTCGCCGCTCCGCTCGTATTCTTCCCGCACCCGGCTCAGCAGCAGGACCTCGTAGTCCATCGACAGGCCGAAGACGAGGCAGAACATGATGAGCGGCGTGGCCGTCTGGATCGGCCCGGGGGTGAAGCCGAGCCACGTGGCCAGATGACCGTCCTGGAAGATCCACACGAGCGCACCGTAGGAGGCGGTGATGGAGAGCAGGTTCATCACGATGGCCTTGAGCGGGAGCAGCACGGAGTCGAGGAGGAGGAACAGCACCACATAGGTGACGACCATCACGAGGCCGATCGCGAGCGGGGCGTGCCGGACCACGAGCCCGATGAAGTCGAGGTCGAAAGCGGTCTGCCCGGTAACCAGCACCTGGCCGTCGAAGGGCGGGTGCGCGCGCCGGATCTCCCACACGAGCGCGCGTGCCTCGTCGCTGGTCGGGCGGAGATCCGTGGTCGCGACCAGCATCGCGATGTGCTCGCCCAGCGTGTGCCGGAGCGCGGCCGTCAGCTCGGGCGGTCGCCGCGCGGGCGGCAGCGCGGCGATCTGGTGGTACGTCGCCAGGTCGAGCGAGGAGTGGAGGTCGACGAAGCTGTCGACGCGCAGGACGTTGGCGCGACCGGCCAGCCAGCGGCTGAGCGCGTAGATCTGGTCGACGCGCGCGGGCTCGAGCGGTGAGCCGCGGCCGGCGTCGAGCACGACCACGATACGGTTGGCGTTGCCGCCCGGAAACTCGCGGCGGAGCAGCTCGTCCCCTCGGCGCGACTCGGCCTCCGCCGGTAGCGAGGTCGCGTCGCCGGCGCCGACGCGCAGGTGGAGGAAGGGCAATCCGAAGAGGAGCAGGACCCCGACGACTGGCACGAAGACGCGCCAGGGATGGGCCATCACCGCCGAGGCCAGCCGATGCCAGAAGCCGGCGCCGGCGCGCTCCCGATGCAGGAACGGCACGCGCAGCGCGTTCACGCGCGGGCCGAGCACCGCGAGGAGCGCGGGCAGCGTGGTGAGGCCGTGGACGACGGAGAGCGTGACGACGATCGTCCCCGCCCAGCCCATCGAGCCGAGGTTGCCCAGACCCAGGAAGAGCAGGCCGAGGAGGCCGATCGCTACGGTGAGACCGGAGAAGAGAATCGCCCGGCCGGCGGTGGCGACCGTGCGCGCCAGGGCCTCCTCGCCCGGCCGCTCGCGAATCTCCTCGCGGAAGCGGCTCACCACGAAGAGCGAGTAGTCGATGGCCACGCCCAGCCCGATCATGCTGACGATGTTCGGCGCGTAGATCGAGACCGAGACGAAGCGCGCCAGCTGGTGCGTGCCGGCCATCGCGCCGGCCATGGCCAGGGCACCCACCGCCAGCGGCAGCGCGGCGGCGACGACCGAGCCGAAGACGAGCAGGAGCAGGATCGCCACCGCGGGCAGGATCACCATCTCGACCCGGCCGAGGTCCTGCCGGGCGACCTCGGTGAAGTCGTGATTGAGCGCGACGTTTCCGACGGAAACCACGTCCAGGGTTTCGGTGCGGACCAGCCCGCGCAAGGCAGGGTAGAGATCGGCCGGGAGTCCCGAGAACTCGAGAGAGGAGAAGCCCGCCGCCATCCCGCGCAGCTCCACCATCACGAGCGTGCGCCGCCCGTCGCGCGAGATGAGCGGAGGAGCCCCCTGTCCGTCGCCGCCGGCCGCGTCGTACGCGGTGAGGACACGCGCCACTCTCGGATCGCGTCGCAGCGTCGCCAGGGCGCGCTCGACCTCGCCCCGGAAGACCGAGTCGCGTGCCGACAGGGTCTGACTGCTGAAGATGAGGCTGAACGATGACGGCTGGCCCGGCAGCTCCCGCTCGATCAGTCGTCGCGCGTGGCCCGACTCCGTCTCCGCCGGCATGTCCGGAGGATCGAGCTGGCCTCCCGCGTGAATCATCCAGAGGGAGGCGCACAGCGAGAGCGCCGCGAGCGTCAGCACGTGCCAGCGCGCCCGATGCACGAACCGGCCCCAGCGCGCGAGCCAGACTCCGCTCTCTCGACCCGTCGCGCTCCGGGGTGGGCTCATCGCGCGGCGGCCGACTGGGCCCTCACCGCCGGCGCCACCTCGTCCGCGACGCGCCGGAGGTGAGCGAGATCCAGCGTGGGCACGCCCAGCATGAGCTTCGTGATGCCCGCCGCCACGTGCTCGGAAAGCCGCGCGGCGACTTCCCGCGGCGGCCCGAAGACGGCGTGCTGATCGACGTCGAAGCGTGAACCGTAGTAGCCGTGGAGGAATCCACGTAACGCGTCGCGCGCCCGGTCACGCCGGTCGTCGACGGCGACGTAGACAAACCGGCCGGCGACCAGCGCGTCCGGATCCCGGCCGGCGGCACGCGCGGCGTCTCTCACGACGCGCCACGCGCGGGGGAAATCCCCGACGCTGCCGAACGGTCCCATGATCCACCCGTCGGCCAGCTCCCCGGCGCGGCGCAGCGCCCCCTCGGCGTGACCGCCGACGTAGAGCGAGACCCGCGCGGGCGGGCGGACCGTCGCGTTCTCCAGTTGGAAGAACCGGCCGCGGTGGCTCACCGGCTGTCCGTCCAGCAATCGGCGCACGACCGTCACGCTCTCCCGGAAGACCGCCACGCGATGTTCCATCGGCACGCCGAGGCCCAGATACTCCTCCGGGCGGCCGCCGAGGGACACGCCCAGAGCCAGCCGCCCGCCCGAGAGGTGGTCGAGGGTCGACACCTGGCGGGCGACGACGGCGGCGTGGCGTAGAGTGAGGACGAGGACCGCGGTGCCGAGCTCGATGCGACGCGTGCACGCGGCGGCCGCGGCCAGGAGCATCAGCGGGTCGAGCATGTTCGCGTCGTGGAAGATCCGATCCTCGGTCCAGGCCGCGTCGAGCCCGAGCGCCTCCACCTGCCGGAAGAACTCCGCGTAGGTCTGGCCCGAGTCCAGCGGTGCGACCGCGGAGCTCGGCACGTGGATGCCGACGGACACCGGCGGGGTCACGACCGATGCGCGAGCATGCGAGCGCGGATCGGCACCTCGGTGATCTCCGGGCCCCCGGCACCGAGGGCGTCGGCCACCGCGTTGGCGATCGCGGCCGGGCCCGGTACCGCCGAGCCCTCGCCCGTACCCTTGAGCCCGAGCGGATTGAGTGGCGAAGGTGAGTCGAAGCTCGCGCCGATTCCCTGGACGGCGCCGCCCTGCGTCTGTCCCTCGACGACGAGCGCGTTGATCTCGTGCCCGGTGTCGTGGACGGCGTGGTACGCGAGCACCGACACGGCGCCGGTCTCACGGTCGAGCTCCGGGAGGTCTGCGAGGGTGAAGACGCCGAGCACGCCGGGCTGGGCGCGGGCAGGATCGGCAGCGACGCGCACGGTCCGCGCGCAAGCATGAGGGCTCCGCACGACCGCGAGGTGCGCCGCGTGCTCGAGGGCCAGGTCGGCGACGTAGCGGCCGCGGCCGGTGAGGAAGCGCAGATCCTCGCGACGTCCGCTCCTCCCCGACACCCCCCAGCGGTTCGAGCGGAGCTCAGTCCTCAAGCGCCCACAAGCGCGGGGGCGCGCCCGTGAAGCCCAGCTCCGACCAGCGTGCGGCCAGCGACTCGTAGACGGACCGGGAGCTTCGTGCGCCGGGAGGACTGCTTGATGTAGTCGATCGGCTCGCGGATCCGCATGATCTGGCCGATGGCCTCGGTCCGGACGAGCCAGTCGCGGAGATCGCGCGGCGCCGCGGGCTCGGCCCCGCCGGACGATCTGCGGACGTCGTGGACCGCGCTCGTGTCCTCCATGCCAGCCCTCCTAGCGAGTTCGCTGGAAGGCTATCACATCAGGACTTCGGGGCCGACTTGGGCCCGAAGGCCTGCGAGCGCGGGGGATGACCTGCCAGCGCGCCCGCCGGCCGGTTGTGGGCAAGGCCGCGAGGGCGCGGGGTCACGTCCCCGGCTCCGTCACTCACTCGCCCGAATCGCAGCTCTTCGAGCTGCGGACGGGACTCAGGGGTCCCACTTCGCCGGGGACGTGACCCCGCACCCTCGCGGCCTTGCCCACAACCGGCC
>DASPZZ010000269.1:0-7517 GCA_035635995.1 Binatia bacterium
GCCCAGCCGCACCGGGCAATGTGGACGCGTGCCGCGTGGTCGCAGCACCCCTCACCCCCGGGCCCGCGGAGCAGCCCCCGCAACCGGCCCGCCGCCACCCCCCCTACCGATCGAGCTCGACCAGATATTCCTTGATGCGCCGAGCGTCAGGAGCGTCGGGCTTGAGCGCCAGATACTTCTGGAACGCTTCCTTGGCCCGTACGTTGTCCTTCTGCTGATAGTAGAGAAACCCGAGCTGCCGGAACGGATCGGGAAACGCCGGGTCGAGCTCGGCGGAGCGCTCGTACCGCTCGAGGGCCTTCCTCGCCTTGTCGGCCTTGTCGGCGACGTCCCGCGTCCGCTGCGCCTGCAGGCGGTAGAGGTCGCCGTAGTAGAGCTGCGCCACTGGGTCCTTCGGGGTGATCGCGAGCACCCGGTCGAGCTGCTCTTCCGCGAGCTTGAAGCGGCCGGCCTGGATGTCGAGCCGCGCGTTCTCACGCACGACCGTTCGCATTCGCAGGGCGAACTCCTCGGTGTTCGACACGGTGTCCGGCGCGGCCGCGGCGGTCGCGTACTTGGTCTTGATCAGCTGGCTGGTGTCCTCGACCCGCTCCGTGAGCTTCGGGTGGCTGCCGAAGAAGAACGTCTCGAGGCTCCCGCGGTCCTTGGACTCCTTTCGGAGCAGCTCGAAGACCTTCGGCGCCTCCTTGGGGTCGTAGCCGGCGCGGACGAGCTTGTCCATGCCCCCGGTGTCCGCTTCGCGCTCGAGATCGCGACCGTAGCCGTTGATCGCGGCGATGGCGGCGAGCTGCAGGCCCAGGCCGAGGAGCACATTCGCGGTCTGGCTCAGGACCGCGGAGCCGACGTAGTCGCCCGACTTCGCGCGCGAGCCCGCCGCCACCGCGACGCCGATCGAGGCGGCGATCGCCAGCACGGTGAAGAGGATCTGCTTGTTCTGGGCGTCGCGCGTGAAGCTGAGCGCGTGGCGGTTCGTCACGTGGGTCATTTCGTGGCCGACGATCATCGCCAGCTGCGCTTCGTTGTCGAGGCGGGCGAGGAGCCCGGTGTGGATGTAGATCCGGCCGTTGGGCATGGCGAACGCGTTCAGCGTCGGGTCGCGCATGACGCCGAACTTGAACCCCGGCCCGCCGGCCTCGCGCACCTCGTCCGGCAGGAGCTTGTCGCCGATCTGACCGAGGTATTCGTCCAGGAGCGGGTCGTCGTAGGGCTTGGTCTTCTTCTGGAGCTGCTCTTCCTCCTTCTCGGCCTGGGCCCAGAGCTGGAGCTCGTCGGCTTCCGGCTTGAAGGGCTGCCCGCCGGCGCCGATCGGCTTCACGCTCCGCGAAGAGCAGGAGGCGGACAGCAGGGTGACGATGACGAGCCACGCGACCGAGCGGTAGGCGCCACGCGAGGGGCCTTGCGGCATCATTTAGTTCCGCTCGGCCAGCGTCTGCCGAACCCGCCGCAGCTCCTCCTTGAACGCCGCGGCGTCGCGGGCCTGGGGGTATTGGGTCAGGTAGCGCTCCCACTCCGACGCTCCCCGGTGGAGCTCGCCGAGCTTGACGAGGACCGTCCCGCGATCGCGGACGTGCAGCGGCGCGTCCGACTCGACGACGAGAAGCCGGTCGATGACCGCGAGCGCCTTGGCCCAGTCCTCTTGCCGGGCGTAGATCCCTTGGAGGTTCCTGAGCATCCGCACGACGATCTGGGCCTTCGACGCCGGGGCGAAGTGCGCGTCGGTGAGCTCGACCGGGCGCCCGACGGCCCGCGACGCGATCGCTTCGGCCTCCGCGCGCTCGAGCACTCGGCCGCCGCCGAAGGGGTCGAGGACCACCAGCTCGCCCTCGACCGGCGCTCCCACGCAAAAGTGTCCGGGCAGGCCGATGCCCACGATCTCCAGCCCCGCCCGCCGGCCGACCTCCATGGCGAGCACCGAGAGGGTAATCGGGATCCCGAGCCGGCGGTCGAGCACGTCGTTGAGGCAGCTGTTGCGCGGGTCGTAGTAGTCGTTGACGTTCCCGCGAAACCCTTCCGCGTCGAACAGGAAGTCGCGCAGCCGGTCGAGGGCCCGCCGCCGGTCCCGCATCCTCGACACTCCCGAGCGAGCGGCGAGATCGTCGAGCTTGGCCAGCGAGGGCTCGGGGGCCAGGTCCGGGAACTCGATCCGAGCGACCGCGAGCGCGGCGCCGGCCAGGTCGATCTCGGACATCTTCACGAGGTCCCGGAAGTCGTGGAGCGCTCCGTCCAGGCTCACCGTCTCACCTCGCCCCGCTCAGCAACCCGGGGCGTGATGGATGCCCGCCGTCGCCAGCGCTTTTTTCTGGAGCTCATCGGCGAGCTCGAGCGTCTTCCGCGCCGCGTGCGACGCGGCCGCCTGCGCGTCCGGCGTCGTCGCGAGCCGGAGCAGCAGCGTCCGGCCCAGCTCGTGGTGATAGCGCTCGTCCGGCTCGATCACGTCGCGATACATCGCGGCCGTCTCGCGATCGCCCGCGTGCTCGCAGAACCCGATGAACTGGCGGTTCTTCACGACGGCGATCGCCTCGCGGGTGAACTGGCCGGCGGCGACGCGCTCGACCGTCGTCTTGAGGGAGTCCAGGTACTGGAACAGCGGACCGTAGCCCTTGGCGAGCGGATCGAACGACCTGGCGTCGAACCCGAGCGCGCGGAGCCGGTCGGCGATCATCCGGTAGTGCTTGGCCTCGTCCCCGACCTGCCGCGCCAGCGCCAGCTTGACGTCCACGTCGTCGGTGGTGACGAGCCAGCGCGCCGCGATCTCGGTGGCCTCGATCTCATTCCGGAGCGCGACCTTCAGCAAGTTCAGAACGTTCAGGTCGCCCTCGACCTCCGGCTTGAGGGTGTCGGCGGGCGCCAGCAGGCTCAGCCGCCGCTGGTTGTCTCCGTCGAGCTGAGCGACGAACTCCTGGGCCGTCATGCGGTGACTCCTTCTTTCAGGAGGCGCGGCAGCTCCTGGGTGAGTATCTCCTTGGTCACGACGCGAGCGCACCGCGAGTGCCAGGGCTGCGTCTGCCGCGCCAGCGCGTGCGTGGTGAATCCCAGGACGGGCGTGCCCGCGCCGGCGAGCGCCCCGAAGAGCCGCTCGTAGTCATACCCGGCCGTGAGATCGACCAGTACGAACCGCGGGCTCCGGCCGAGCGATGCCTCGACCTGCTCCGGCGTCCTGGCGAACTCGACCGGCACGCCGACGAGGCGCCCGGTTTCCCTTATACGAGCGACAAAAAACAAGTCGCTAACCACCGCGAGCACCGGGGCGGCGGGAGTGGCGTCCCCCGCGCCGGCGGAGTGGGACCCCCGAGTCCCGCCCGCAGCTCGAAGAGCTGCGGCAGCGGGCGAGTGGGTGACGGAGCCGGCGGGGGGGACGCCACTCCCGCCGCCCCGGTCCTCGCGAGGGTCAGTCGGCTTGTTCACGGATGCCGAGCCAGTGCTTGTTCCACTCGGCGATGTGGGCGAGCGTGGAGAGGTTGCGCATCCGGTCGAGGTAGACGATCCCGTTGAGATGGTCGGTCTCGTGCTGGCTCACCCGCGCGAAGAAGTCCTTCGCGATGACGTCGACCACCTGGCCCTCCCGGTCGAGACACTGCAGGCGCACCGAGGTGTAGCGGGGCACCATCCCGCGCAAGTCGGGGACCGAGAGACAACCCTCCCAGCCCTCCTCCATCTCGTCCGTGAGCGGCGTGAGGACGGGATTGATGAGCACCATCAGGGGCACCGCGGGGGCGTCCGGGTAGCGCGGATTGCCGAGCACCTCGACGACGGCGATCTGCTTGAGGGTGTGCACCTGGGTCGCCGCCAGGCCGGCGCCGTCGTACTCGCGCATCGTCTCGATCATGTCGTCGATCAGCCGCTGGATCGCGGGCGTTCGGATCGAGGCGGGATCGACGGGCTCGGCGACTTGCCGTAGCACGGGATGACCGAGGCGCGCGACTTTCAGGATCGCCATGGCGGATTGAATTTTATCATGCGCGTCACTTCGTCTCGACCTTCCCGACTTTCCGGACGCCCTCGGCCAGGCGGCGCGCGTCGGCCTCGAAGAACCTCGAGAACTCCTCCCCCTGCTTGAACACGATCGGCGTCTCGAGCTTGTCCATCGCTCCCTTCAAGTCGCCGTCGGTGACGGACGCGCGCAGCGTGTCCCGGAGCTTGGCCAGCACGGGCTCCGGGGTGCCCCGGGGAGCAAAAACGCCGGCCCAGATGTAGAACTCGGCGTCCGGGTAGCCGAGCTCCTTGAACGTCGGCACCTCGGGCAGCGCGGCGACCCGCTTGTCCCCCCACCCGGCGAGCGCACGGAGCTTGCCCGCCTTGATGTGCGGCAGGACCACCGCCGGGCCCGAGGCGAGCGCGTCCACGTGGCCGCCGAGGATGGCGGTCAGGGCCGGTCCCGCGCCCGCGTACGGCACGTGGCGCAGCTTGATGCCGGCCGCGTGAGACAGGAGCTCCATCGCCATGTGGAGCGTGCCGTACACGCCCGAGGAGCTGTACGAGATCTGGCCGGGCCGCTTGCGCGCGTCCTCGATGAAGTCGGCCGCCGTCTTCCAGGGCTTGTCGGCGGGCACGACGAGGATGGTCGGGTCGGCGGAGATGAGCGCGATCGGCGCGAACTGATCCACGGTGAACGCCGGAGGTCGCCCGAAGAGCTTGTCGGCTTCCGGAATGATCGAGATCGAGGAGAGCGCCAGAAGCAGAGTGTAGCCGTCGGGCTTGCTCGTCGCCACGAACTGCATCCCGACGGCGCCGGCCGCGCCCGTCTTGTTCACGACCCCTACCGGGTTCTTCAGGGCCTTCTCCATGGCCGCCGCCACGGGACGGGCGGTGAGGTCGGCGACGCCGCCCGGCGGGAACGGCGCCACGATGGTGATCGGGCGTGAGGGATACGGCTCCTGAGCCCGGGCCACCGCCACGGCGGCGAGGCAGGCGAACGACACGAGCGACCACGCTCGAGCGAGCCTCATGAGCGTTCTTCTCCTTTCTCGACGAGGGCGAGCCGGGCGCGCCAGTCCAGGCCCCGCGTGACGAGCGGCTTGAGCCCCAGGGTTATCAGGATAAGGCCGACGCCGAGCAGCGTGGCGGAGATGGGCCGCAAGAGGAAGATCGAGTACCGGCCGTCCGACATCGCGAGCGACTGGCGCAGCGCCATCTCGATCATCGGCGCCAGGACCACCCCCAGCACGATCGGCGCGGTCTCGAAGCCGAGCTTGCGGAGGAGGTAGCCGAGCGCCCCCATCATGAGCATGATCCACACGTCCACGACGCTGCCGTTGACCGCGTAGACGCCGAGAATGCAGAACGCGAGAATCATCGGGTAGAGAATCGGGTACGGCACCCGCAAGATGTTCACGAATACACCTACCAGCGGGAGATTCAAGATCAGCAAGACGACGTTGCCCACGTACATCGAGGCGATGAACCCCCAGAAGAGCTCGGGTTGCTGCTTGATCAAGAGCGGGCCGGGCGAGACCCCGTGGACCATCATCGCCGCGAGCATCACGGCGGGGATCGGTCCCGAGGGCACGCCGAGCGCCAGCATCGGCACGAAGGCGCCGGAGGTCGCCGAGTTGTTCGCCGACTCCGGTCCCGCCACGCCCGCCACCGCCCCCTGACCGAATTCTTCGGGTCGCTTCGAGAGCTTCCGCTCGACTGCGTACGACACGAAGCTCGAGATGATATGGGCCGAGCCGGGGACGATGCCGATCAGGAAGCCGAGCACCGTGCCCCGGCCGATGGGCCACGCCGAGTCACGCCATTCCCGGCGCGTCGGCAGGAGCTCGCGAAGCCTGGGCTTGACGACCTGCGGCGGCGCCGGGAGCCCGGCCGTCGCCAGGATCTCGGCGAGGCCGAAGAGCCCCACCGCTACCGGCACGACGCCGATGCCGTCACCCAGCTCGACCACGCCGTAGGAGTAGCGGAAATAGCCGGTCATCTGATCGATGCCGATCATGCCGAGGAGGAGGCCGAGGGCGGCCATCGCGAGGGCCTTGAGCATCGAGCCACTGCTCATGTACGCCAGGACGAGGAGGCCGAGCACGAGGAGCGCGAAGTACTCGGGCGGCCCGAAGCGGAGCGCGAAGGAGGCGAGCGGGGGCGCCAGGAGCATCAGCGCGACCACGCTGACGGTGCCGGCGACGTACGAGCCGACCGCGGCGATCGCGAGGGCCGCGCCGGCCCGCCCCTTCCGGGCCATCGCGTAGCCGTCGATGCATGTCATGACCGACGCAGCCTCGCCCGGAATCCGCATGAGGATCGACGTCGTGGAGCCGCCGTACATGGCGCCGTAGTAGATGCCGGCGAGCATGACGATCGCGCGCGTCGCATCGAGGCCGAACGTCGCCGGGAGCAGCAGGCTGATGCCGGCCAGCGGCCCCACGCCCGGGAGCACGCCGACCAGGGTCCCCACGACGCAGCCGACGAACGCATAGAGGAGGATGGGCGGCGAGAGCGCGATCGAGAACCCGAGAACGAGGTTCTGCAGGGTCTCGGCCATCAGAGACCGAGCGGTCCGCGCGGCAGCGGTACCCGGAGAAACGTGTCGAAAAGGAGAAAGGCACCGACGGCGAACGCGATGGACAGCACCGCGGTAAGGATCGAGCCCTTGCGCTCGACGACGCCGAGCAGGAACGCGAGCGACAGGGCGATGGTCACCCTGAAGCCGAGGCGCTCGAGCGCCAGCGCGGCGAAGGCGCAGACGACGAAGATCGCCACCGCGTGGCGCCACTCCGTCCAGCCGACGCTCGAGAGCGCCGGCGCCTTGCCGGCGAGCACGGCCAGCAGCGCTCCGAAGCCCAGCAGCACGACCGCCAGCGCGACGGGCATGAAGGCGGGGCCGGGATTCCGGAGGCTGCCGAGGGGCAGGCGCCGGCTCTCCCAGAGGACGACCAGCGAGAGCAGGACGAGTGCTGCGCCCGCGACGCGATCGGTCGTCAGCATCGCCGCCGGGGCGCTCTCAGCCCTGCTGATTCATGAACGACACCACGACAACCGGGCGGGTGGCGCCGGGTGCGGGCGGCCGGGGAGCGCGTCGATCGTTCGTGAGCCATCCCGGCTAACCCCTCGCGGAGAGCGCGCGCCAGATCTTCTCGGGCGTGAGCGGCATGTCGAGATGCGTGACGCCGAAGGGTGCCAGCGCGTCGACGACGGCGTTCACCATCGCGGGCGGAATCCCGATCGTCCCCGCCTCCCCGATTCCCTTGGCGCCGAGTGGATTGTTCGGCGAGGGCGTGTGCGCGTGACCGATCTCGGCGTGCGGGACGTCGTCCGCGCGCGGGACCGCGTAGTCCATGAGCGTGCCGCTCAGGAGATGGCCGTCGCGATCCAGCACGGCGGCTTCCATCATCACCTGGCCCCAGCCCTGGGCGAGCGAGCCCTCGAGCTGACCGTCGGCGAGTAGCGGGTTCACGATCGTCCCGGCGTCGTCGAGCCACGCGATGCGCTCCGGCGTCACCACGCCCGTGTCGCGGTCGACCCGGATCGACACGACGAAGGCTCCGGCGCTCCACACTTCGCCCTCGGGGCTGAAGAACCGCGTG
>DASPZZ010000270.1:0-6977 GCA_035635995.1 Binatia bacterium
GCCGTCCGGGTCCCTCCCCCCCGGGCCGGCTGCGCCCGCTTCCCCGACGCTCAAAACATCAGGACGGTCCGCGCGACTTCGCCGGCCTTCATCGCCCGGAACGCTTCGTTGATGTCGTCGAGGCGGCCCCGTTGGGTGACCATCTCGTCGAGCAGGAGCCGCCCCTGGCGATAGAACTCGAGGTAGCGTGGAATGTCGACGCGGAAGCGATTGCCGCCCATCCGTGAGGTCTGCACGCGGCACTCCGGGCGAATGGCCATCCACGGGAACTCGATCTTCGCGTCCGGCGGCAGGACGCCCACGATGGTGGCGGTACCCCGAATGGCGAGGCTCTCGATCGCCTGACGCACGAGGGTCGTGTTCCCGACGGCCTCGAACGCGTGATCCACGCCGGCTCCGCGCGTGAGGGCGCGCACGGCCTTGACCGGGTCGTCCTTGCCGCTGTTGACGACGTGCGTGGCGCCGACGCGCTTGGCCATCTCCAGCTTGCCGTCGAAGACGTCGACCCCGATGATCTGGCGCGCCCCCCCGATGCGCGCGCCCTGGACGATCGACAGCCCCACGCCGCCGCAGCCGAAGACGGCGACGGTCTGCCCGGCCTCGAGCCCGGAGGATCGCAGCGCGGCCCCCACGCCGGTGAGGACGCCACAGCCGACGAGCGCGGCCCGGTCGAGCGGCAGGTCGGGATCGATCTTCACGATCGAGTTTTCGTGGAGCAGCATGCGCTCGGCGTAGCTCGAGATGCCGATGAACTGTCTGAACGCTTGCCCCTTCTGCGAGAGGCGCGGCGGGGCCGACTCCGCCCGCGTGACGACGCCGCCGACGCAGAGATTGGGGTGCCCGCCGAGGCATTGCTCGCAGCTTCCACAGAAGCCGGAGAGGCAGGCGACCACGTGATCGCCGGGCCGCACGGTCGTCACGTCGGCGCCGACGGCCTCGACGACGCCCGAGCCCTCGTGTCCCAGGACGATCGGGCGGTCCAGCGGAAACCGCCCCACGCCGTCGACGACATGAAGGTCGCTGTGGCAGACGCCGGTCGCCGCGGTGCGGACGAGGACCTCGCGGCCCCAGGGCTTGTCGATCTCGACCGACTCGATCGTCAGGGGCTCGTGCACTTTGCGAAAGATCGCCGCCTTCATCTCCATCGCAGGCTCCTCCTCACAAGCGAACTCGGCGCAGTATAATCCCGGCGAGCCATGAGGAGGGGGGCATGAGGGTGGTCGAGCCGACGGGCCAGATCCTGGGGGCGACGGTCAGGGGTGTGGACCTCGCGAAACCCTTGAGCGACGCGGACTTCGCCGCGATTCTCCTGGCTCTCGGCCTCTACGGCGTGCTGCGATTTCCGGATCAGCGGCTCGAGGCGGTCGAGCTGCGAGACTTCTCGCGGCGCTTCGGCCGGATCCAGGCCACGCTGACCGGGCGGCATCACGAGCCCGGGATGCCCGAGGTCGGGTACCTCTCCAACGTCATCGAGAACGGCGAGCCGATCGGGATCACCGATGCCGGGCAGGACTGGCACACGGACATGTCCTACAACGAGACGATCGGCTTCCTGAACGTGCTCTACGCCGTCACGGTGCCGCGCCGCGACGGCCAGGTGCTGGGCGCCACGGCCTTCGTCAACACGCAGGCGGCCTACGACGATCTCAGCACCGAGCTGAAGACGCGACTCGCGAACGCGACGGTGACCCACGACTTCAACAAGTTCTGGGAGAACATGCGGCGCCGGCCGGGCAGCTTCCGCGCGCCGCTCTCGGACGAGCAGCGCCGGAGGCGGCCGCCCTCGGTCCATCCGGTCTTCCTCACGCACCCGATCACGGGCCGCTTGGTCCTCTATTGCAATCCGGGCTACGCGATCCGCATCAACGAGCTCGACGAGGCCGAGAGCGATCGCGTGCTGGCCGAGCTCTTCGCCCACCAGCTCCAGCCGAAGTACCAGTACACCCACCGCTGGACCGAGGATGACGTGCTGGTGTGGGACCATATCGGGACGCTCCACAACGCGATCGCGGACTACCGGCCGGACGAGCACCGGCTGATGAAGCGCTGTCAGGTGATGGCTGACCGGATCTTCGAACCCGCCTTCGTGCGCGAGGCTCTCTCGGCAGCCACCTCGCCCGCCGGCGCAACGGCTAGGTAACCGGAGGATCGTGTCATGGCCCAACGCGTTCGCTACCCAGACCACATCGAGCCGCTCAAGCTCGCCGCCGGCACGTCCGTGACGTCTTCGATCACGCGGCCGAGGTGATGCATTTCTAGGGCGCTATGCACATCCTCGTTCTGTCACCGCGTCTCACGGAGGGCCGTCGCGCCGCCTTTCGCGCTCTGACCCGCGAGCTCGGCGAGCCTCGGTTCCTCGCGCCGGGTGAGCCGCCGCCGGACGTCGCCGAGTACGCGGCGATCGTTGTCGACGGCCCGCAGCCGGCCCAGCCGCTGCAGTTCCTGGGCGCGATCCGGGCGGCGGTCGAGCGCGGCGCGGCCCTGGTGGCGATCGGCGGCGCCCCCGCCGAGCGCGACGGGTTCTGGGCCGATCTCCTGGGCGCGGTCGCCGGCCCGGAGCCACCGCCCGGGGAGTACTACGCACGGGTCACCGAGGCGCACTCCCACATCTCGGCGCGCGTCACGCGCGAGTTCGCCGTGGTCGACGGGTTCGTGCCGCTCATTCCCCTCGCGGGCGGGAAGGTCATCGTCGAGGTGAGCGTCGCGCTCCGCGACCTCGCCGCGGTCGTCGAGACCTCGCGCGGCGCCGGCCGCGTCGTCGTGTGCGGCCTCGGGAACACGGATGCCGCGCTCCGCACGCCCGAGATCGCGCAGCTGCTGGCGCGAGCCCTGCGCCCGGATCTGCACTGTTGCGGGCGCAACATCGGCGTCGGCATCGTCGGGTACGGCCCACTCGGGGCCATGGGCTACCACCATGGGCTCGGCGTGACCCAGACCGACGGGCTCGAGCTGGTCGCCGTCGTCGACCCGAACGTCGAGCGGCGCAAGGCGGCGGAGACGGACTTTCCGGGCGTGCGCACGTACGCGTCCGTGGGCGAGCTGGTCAGCGACGACGACGTCGAGGTGGCGTTGGTCGCGACGCCACCGGCCCACCACGTGGCCCTGACGCTGACGCTCCTGCGCGCGGGCAAGCACGTCGCCTGCGAGAAGCCGCTCTGCCTGACCGTCGCCGAGGCCGACCAGATCATCGCGTCGGCGAGGGCCAGCCAACGGATGCTGACCGTCCACCAGAACCGGCGGTGGGATCCGGACTTCGTGGCCCTGCGCCGGGCCGTCGGCGCCGGGCTCCTCGGCGAGATCTTCAACGTCGAGACGTTCGTGGGCGGCTACGCGCACCCCTGCCGCACGTGGCACTCGGACACCGCGGTCTCCGGCGGCGCCGGTTACGACTGGGGTTCCCACCACGTCGACTGGGTGCTGCAGCTCCTACCCGGCCTACCGCGCGTGGTGCAGGCGCACGGACACAAGCGTGTCTGGCACGACGTCACCAATCTCGATCAGATTCGCGTCCGCATGACGTGGCAGGACGGCCGTGAGGCCGAGTTCCTCCAGAGCGACATCGCCGCCGTGCGCCGTCCCAAGTTCTACGTGCAGGGCACCGCCGGTACGCTCGTGGGCTCCTACCGCACGGTCACCCTCGAGCACATCGAGCCGGGGCGCGGCTACGTGGCCACTCAAGCGCACCACGCCGAGGCGCCAGCCGAGCTCGTGCTGGCGCGCTACGAGAGCGGCTACGGGATCAGCGAGACGCGCCTGCCGCCGGCCGTCGAGCAGCCCTTTGCCTTCCATCGGAATCTGGCCGATCATCTGCACCTCGGCGAGCGGCTGGCCGTCACACCGGCGTCGGTGCGGCGCGTCATCGGTGTGCTCGAGGCCGCGCAACGGTCGAGCACGCGGGGCGGCGCGCCCGTCACGATCGAGATCGACGAGAGCTGACGTGCAGGGGTCGACGAGGCCCGTCGGCTGGGGCGTGATCGGCGCCACCTCGCAGGTCGCGCAGAAGGCCGTGCTGCCGGCGATCGGCGCCAGCCCCGGCGCGCGCCTCGTCGCGGTGGCCAGCGAGCGCGCGGCCGACGGGGGCGCGGCCCGCTTCGGTCCCGCGCGCGCCTACCGTGCCTACGCCGCCCTGCTCGACGATCCCGAGGTCGAGGCGGTCTACGTCCCGCTGCCGAACAGCCTGCACCGGGAGTGGGTCGAGCGCGCCGCGGCCGCCGGCAAGCACGTGCTCTGCGAAAAGCCGCTGGCACCGACGGCGGCCGACGCGGAAGCGATGGGGGCGGCGTGCGCGCGGGCCGGTGTGACGCTCCTCGAGGCCTACATGACAGCCTTCCATCCCCGGGCGCGCGCGCTCGAGGCGCTCGTCGCGTCCGGCCGGCTGGGCGCCCTGCGATTCGCCCGGGCTGCCTTCACCGGCACGCTCGATCGCCGCGACGACCATCGCTGGCGTCCGGAGATGGGTGGGGGCGCGCTGCTCGACGTCGGCATCTACTGTATTGCGCCGCTCCTCGCCGCGGCGGGCCGGCCGCCCGCCCGGGTCGAGGCAGCGGCGTCACTGGCGAAATCGGGCGTCGACGCCTCGTTCTCGGGCTGGCTGGACTGGGGCGATGGGTTCACGGCAGCGATCGAGTGCTCCTTCGACGCCCCAGAAAGGCAACTCCTCGAGATCGTGGGGACCGAAGCCTCGGTGGTCGTCGACCGCGCGTACACTCCCGGTCCCGACGACGTGGCGATCACCCTCCGTCATCGTGACGGTCGGATCGAAGAGCTCGGCACGGGCGGCGCAGATCCCTACCGGGCGATGCTCGAGCACTTCCAGGCTATCGTGCGCGGTGCGGCCGAGTCGTGTCGGCCGTGCAGAACCTCGATCGAGCTCTTGACTGTCCTCGAGCGCCTGCGTGAGGCGGCCGGGCTCGCCCCCGCGGTACGAGACGCCGGCCCGCGCGGAGCCCGAGTCCTGCCGGCCGAGGCGCGCCTGTGAAGCGCGCGAAGCGGATCGGCTTCATCTCCGTCCACACGTGTCCCCTCGCCGTGCTGGGGGGCAAGGAGACCGGCGGGATGAACGTGTACGTCCGTGAGGTCGCGCGCCACCTGGGTCGGCTCGGGCTCGAGGTCGACGTCTTCACCCGAAGCCAGACTCCGGGTGTTCCGGAGGTCGTCCCGCTCGGCCCCGGCGCGCGTGTGGTTCATCTCGAGGCCGGTCCACAGCGGCCGGTACCGCCGGCCGAGATCGTGGGCGACCTCGACGCGTTCACCGACGGTGTGGTGACCTTCCAGCAGCGGACAGGCGCCGAGTACGCGCTCTTTCACGGTCACTACTGGCTGTCCGGCCTCGTGGCCGTCGAGCTCGCCCGCCGCTTCGGCGGTGTGCCGGTCGTCCAGATGTTCCACACGCTGGGGGTCGTGAAGAACGCGCTGGCTGACCACCCGAGCGAGTCGGTCCCGCAGGTCCGCGTCGACGCCGAGGCCAGGGTGACCGCGCTGGCCGATCGCATCGTGGCGGCGACGCCGCTCGAGCGGGCCGAGCTCGAGTGGTACTGCGGGGCGGACGTCGACCGCGTACGCACCATCCCCTGTGGGGTCGACGTCGACCTCTTCAGCCCCGGCAGCGCGCCGGCCGCGCGTGCGCGGCTGGGGCTCGACGCCGCCGAATGGGTTCTGCTCTTCGTCGGTCGCCCCGCGCCCATCAAGGGCCTCGAGATCCTCCTGCAAGCCCTCGCGCGTCTCAAGGCCGACGGCTTCGCCCGGGCCGATCTGCGCCTGGTGATCGTAGGGGGAGACCGCGCCGAGGCCGCGGACGACGATCGGGCGCGGCTGCGGACGTTCGCCGACGCGCTCGGCGTCGGCGAGTGGGTCGAGTTCAAGGGTCCCCAGCCACAGACCGCCCTTCCGGAGTACTACCGCGCCGCCGATCTCTGTCTGGTACCGTCGCATCACGAGTCGTTCGGGATGGCCGCGCTCGAGGCCATGGCGTGCGGCGCCACCGTCGTCGCGTCCCGCGTCGGCGGTCTCGCGACGACGATCCAGGACGGCGTCACCGGCGTCCTCGAGCCGCCGCGCGACCCGGTCGCGCTCGCGTCGGCGATCGGGTCCCTGCTCGCCGACGGCGCGCGCCGCCGCACGCTCGGCCGTGACGCGGCGCGCTGGGCGCAGAGCTTCGCCTGGCCATCGGTGGCCCGGGCGTTGGTCGAGCTGTACGACGAGCTCGTCCCCGATCTGCGCCGGACGCCGCCGGTTCCGGTCAGCGTGAACTGCGCACTGGCGCTCTGATCCGCGGTCTCTCCGGCCTCTCGAGGCCTGTGCCGAGGAATGGCTCGGCCACAACTTCGCCGGGTGCAAGCAGCATGGCTGGAAGCCTCGCGCGCCGCATGGCTTTCCTCGGCGTCGGCATCGCGCTCGCCGCCTGCTCGGCCGTCTCGGAGCGGACGCCGGAGAGCGATCGCTCGGCCGAATCGCGTCGAGGCCGGAGCGTCGTCGACATCGCCAGGAAGTACGTCGGCGCCCCTTATCGGTGGGGCGGGTCGAGCCCGGAGGGGTTCGACTGTTCCGGCCTGGTCCGATACGTGTACGCGCAAGTCGGTGTCGCTCTCCCGCACAACGCTGCCAAGCAGTACCGGCTCGGGACGCCAGTTTCCCGCGACAGCCTCGAGCCGGGCGACCTGGTCTTCTTCGATCGCCTCCGCCACAACGGGATCTACGTCGGCAACGGCCGCTTCATTCACTCCAGACAGACGGGCAAGCGCGTGGCCATCGCGGGCCTCGACGACGAGTGGTACGCCGCGCACTGGGCCGGCGCGCGCCGGCTCGACCCGGGCCCCTCGAGCGACGACCTCCGCTAGCCGCATTATTCACGAACCGCACCGCGCCGTCGGACGGGTGGCACCAGGGTGTCCCCGGCCCGCCGGGCGGAAGTGGGACCCCCGAGTCCCGCCCGCAGCTCGAAGAGCTGCGTTCGGGCGAGTGGGTGACGGAGCCCGGTG
>DASPZZ010000271.1:0-18017 GCA_035635995.1 Binatia bacterium
GATGGGCCTCGTCATCCTCGTCGACCGGTTCGCGCTCGAGCCGCTGGGCGTGCGCTGGCTCCCCGCGAACCGCGTCGCCGACGGCGCGTGGATCGCGCTCGTCCTCGCGGCGGGCCTCGGCTGGTCCGGAGTCCGTGGCGCCGACGCGGAGCCTCGCCCCCTCTTCCCTCGTCGCGAGCTCGTGGTCGCCCTGGCCGGTGTGCTCCTGGCCGCCCTTGTCTCTCCGCGCCCGGCGATGCTCACCCTCTGGCCCCGAGCGGCCGACTGGCCCTCGCTCGGGTCCATCGAGCGTGGTCTGCGGCTCGGCGACCTCTGGGCGGCGCTGCGCGAGGCACCCCCGGGGCGCGTCCTCTTCGTGAGGTCGGCGGTGCCGCTCGTCTATGGAGGGCCGGGGGGCACCGAGTGGTATCGCGCTCACACCCACGTCACGGCGCTCGCGCCGGTGTTCTCGCAACGCGCGATCGTGCACGGGACGTTCACCCATCCCTCGCCGATCGCCTCGCTGATCTATCGGGGGGACGCCGGACCGGGACCGGTCACACGCCTGGCCGAGCAGCTCGACGGCCGCTCGCTCTTCGGCCGCCCGCTGGAATCGCTCGCCCCCGAGACCCTCAACGACTACGCCGAGCGGCTCGGCATCAGCGTCGTCGTGGCGCTCGACGAGGACGCGTCCCGGCTACGCGCCCTCGAGGAGAACCGCGCCTTCGCGAGGCGCCCGGCGCCGGCGCCGTTCCTGATCTACGTCCGCCGCGAGGCGGTGGTGCTGCCGCGCGCGGTCGCTCCCGACCGCTGGACCATCACGCTCGCGGCCGATCGCGACGCCTGGGTCTCGACGCGCACCGCGTACTACCCGCTCTGGCGCGCGCAGGTCCAGGGCGCGCCGATCGAGACGCGACGCGGAACCCTCGGCGACCTCGAGGTGAGACTGGGCGAGGGCGCGGGCCCTCGAGTGGTCGATCTCGTCTACGCCGCCGGCGTCCCCGAGATTGCGGGAATCGTCGTGAGCGTGGTCGGTGCGGTCGTCTGGCTCGCGGCCGGCCGGCGCCGCGGGAAGGCCGTGGTCCCGAACTGAAGTCGGCGGTCGCCGGCGTTGACCCGGCTACCCGGCGAGCGCCGCCGCGCCCGCGTCGGAGCACTCCTGGTCTTGCTCCCCCGTGCCGCCGCCGCAGCCGATGGCGCCGATCACACGGCCGCCCCGCTGGATCGGCGAGCCGCCGAGCGTCGGCAGGATTTGCCCTTGCGACCGGCCTCGTCGACCACGCTGACGGTCATCGGCGAGCGCAGAGCGCGCGCCTTGGCCTGAGCCGCCTTGACCGGCTCGCCTCGGCCGGCGGGGCCCCAGCCCCGCGACGGCCTGCGGCTCGCACTGCCTCTCAGACCAGCGGGTCGTAGTTGAAATATTGCCCCGAGGTGACGAGCGGCACCAGATGGTGCTGGAGGGTCCCCGGGAACATCTCGGTGAAGCTCTCCGGCGTCCAGCCTTCGGAGTTGTGCACCCGCATGATCGGGCGCTCGTGGCTGAACAGCATGACCTCCTTGCCGCGCACCCCGAAGACCTGGCCCGTGACGTCCCGCGCCGCGTCGCTCGCCAGGAAGACGGCGACCGGCGCGATGTGGGCGGGCGAGAGCTTTTTGATCTTCTCCACCCGCGCCTTCTGCGCCTCGGTCTCGGTCGGGATCGTGCCGATCATGCGCGTCCAGGCGAACGGCGAGATGCAGTTCGCCGTCACGTTGTAGCGGCCCATGTCGAGCGCCGTCGCCTTGGTGAGGCCGAAGATGCCGAGCTTCGCGGCCGCGTAGTTCGCCTGACCGGCATTGCCGATGAGACCCGAGGTCGACGTCATGTTGATGACCCGTCCCCACTTCTGCTCGCGCATGAGGGGTGCCGCCGCGCGGGTCACGGCGAAGCTGCCCTTGAGGTGGGTGTTGATGACGGCGTCCCACTCCTCTTCGGTCATGTTGAAGATCATCCGATCCCGGAGGATCCCGGCGTTGTTGACGACGATGTCGACGCGCCCGAAGGTGTCGACGGCCGTCTTGATGATCGCCTGGCCCCCGGCCATCGACGCCACCGAGTCGTGGTTCGCGGTGGCCTTGCCGCCGGCTTTCGTGATCTCGTTCACCACCTCGTCGGCCGGCGCGCTCTCGGCGCCGCTCCCGGCCGCCGAGCCGCCGTAGTCGTTGACCACCACTTGCGCGCCGTGCCGCGCCATCAGCAGCGCGATCTCCCGGCCGATGCCGCGCCCGGCCCCCGTGACCACCGCCACCTTACCCTTGAGCATCATGAGCGTTCCCTCCGCCTCCAGAGTCGGAAGCGCCGAAGACGATAGCACAGTCACGCGCGCGTCGAGGGACCTGTCGGGGCTCGGGCGCAGGGGTCAGCGGCGCCGGGCGTCGAGGGCCGCGACGAACGCGCCCGAGAAGACGAACACGATCGCCGAGTAGTAGACGAACATCGCGAAGGCGATGAGGATGCCCAGGGGGCCGTAGATCTCGTTGTAGAGGCTGACCTTCTGGATGTACAGGCGGAAGAGCTGCTTCGCGACCTCCCAGAGCAGGCTCGCCACGACGGCGCCCGCCAGCGCCGGCCCTGCCCCCACTTGCCGACGCGGGACGTATCGATAGGCGAGATAGAACATCACCGTGGACAGCGCAAGGCTCAACGGGAGGGCGGCGAGCGCGAACCAGCGCGGCGGGACCGGCAGCGCGTTGACGGCGAGGGCGCGGAACCAGTGGTAGAGCCACGTCATCGTGCTGACGGTGAAGAGGAGCACGCTCAGCAGCCACGCCATCGCGCTGTCGCGCGCGAGATTGCGCAGGAAACCCCCGTCGCCGCGCACGCCCAGCAGGCGGTGCAGGATGAGGCGGGACGCGCTGAGGAGCGGCGTCGAGAAGATCACCAGCACGCCCGTGCCCAGCAGGCCCGACACCGCGCGGGTCTCGACGATCCGGAGCAGGGCCCGGCCGATCTGCGCCTGATAGACGGGAAACTGCTGGGTCAGCTGGCCGACGACGTGACGCGCCGCCTCCTCTCCCGACAGCACGAAGCCCACCATCGCGATGCCGAGCAGAAGAATCGGGATCAGGCACACCAGAAAGAAGAACGCGAGGCCGGCGCTCATGAAGAAGCCGTCGGCGGCGATGAAACGCGAGAGCGCCCCGCGGGGGACCGCGGTCACAACTGTCGGTAGAAGTGGGCGCGATCGCCCCCCTTCACCTCGAACCGGCGCACCTTGTTGTCCCGCATCACCTCGAAGGTCAGCGCCTCACCCGGCTCGTGACGCCAGAGGCTCATGTAGAGGTCGCGTCGACTCGCCACCTCTTCTGCGTTGAGCGAGACGATCAGGTCTCCCGCCTGCAGCCCGCCTCGATCGCCCGGGCCTTCGGGCACCACGTCCGCGACGACCACGCCTTCCTCGATCACGTGGGCGAAGACGCCCAGCCAGGCGCGGCGGGGCCGGCTGACGACCCGCCCGTACCTGACCATCTCGTCGCGATGCGTCCCGTAGAAGTCGACCGGAATCGCCAGCGAGCTCCGGGTGATCTCGTTGAGGTTCAGGGATACGGTCCCGGCGAGGCGGCCCGCCATCGTGAAGAGCCCCCCGCCGGGGTAGCCCGGGTTCGGCGCGTTGGTCACGATGCCCCGGTCGAGGAGGTACTCCCAGTACGCCTCGAACTCACCGAGGTAGGTGACGAGGCCGCCGGTCGCCCGCCGCTCCTGCTCGTCCATCGCGCCCAGCAGCACGACCTCGTCGCACCGCTCGACGACCTCGCCCGTGCCGACCTCGGCCGCGACGAGCCCCGGCCGATTCACCTTGATCAGCGCAAGGCCGACCTCGAAATCCTGCGCGACGATCTCGGCCTTCGCGCGCCGCCCTTTCTGGAAGGCCACGGAGATCGACTGCCCGCCCATGACGACGTAGTTGACGGTCAGGATGAGGCCGGAGGCGTCGACCACGACGCCGCTCCCCAGCCGCTGGGTGCCGAGGTTCCGCGTGGAGGGATGACCCTTCGTCACGGTCGTGTGGATGTACACGACGCTCTGCAGGAGGTGTCGCACGAGCTCGACGGAGCTGTCCATGGTCGGGGGCTATTGGGCCTTCAGATGATAGCCAAAGAACTCGGCGACCCGGCGGCGTGCGTCGGCGAAGGCCCCCGCGTCGAAGGCAACCGTGGCCCCGCAGCACTCGTTCGGCTTGTTGTGGTTGGCGACCTCCGCCAGGAAGACGTGTCGCTGGCCCACCACGTCGAAGTAGTGATAGGCCTGCGGATAGAGGACGATGCTCGCGTCCGCGCCCCGCCGCCGCATGGCCTCGACCATCTCGACGCAGGGGCCGGGGATGGTCCAGTCGTCGGCGTCGCCGAGCAGCACCAGGAGCGGGCGTATCACCAGCTCCTCGACGAGCGAGTAGCAGCCGCCGGGGTAGACGGCGACGGACGCCCGAAAGCCGGGCTCGGGGACGACGACGCCCCGGCGCCGGGCGCGCTCGAGACTCGGCCCGTTGATCACCGCGAGGGCGAACACGCCGCCGTTCGACCAGCCGATCACGCCGATGCGCGCGGGGTCGACGTAGGGCTTGCCCTGGAGAAAGCGGAGCGCGCCGACGGCGTCGTCGAACCGTTCCGTGTTGGGGATGTCGGGAAGCGACGGCTCGCACGTCTTGCCGACTCCGCGCGGCGTCCAGCTGTCGACGAGCAGCGCCACGTACCCTTGATCGCGGAACCAGCGCGCCCACTCGTGATTCGACTCGGACACGCCGTGGCAGCCGTGCAGCAGAACGACGGCCGGAAACGGGCCGAGACCGGACGGACGCTGCTCCCACGCCGGCACCGCGAGCGACTTGCCGGGAGTCGCGTTCGGGAAGGACAGACTCGGGGAAGCGCAGCCCGCGATGACCGTCGAGGCGAGAAGCGCCGACAGCGCGCGTCGCAACATGTGCTGAGCATACACCGACCCCCGAGGCGGGACGAAGAGCGAACGACGAAGAGGAACAGACCGTGTCCCCATCGGAGGTTGAGCAAGCGCGGGCCGGCGCGTATCCTGGCCTCATGACCGTCATCCTCGTCGAGGAGGCTCTGGCCTAGCGCGTGCTCACCATCGAGCACGCCCCCCTTCTCTTCGGCCGAGATTCGAGTCCGGGGCTCGTCGCCTTCGATCTCGCCGAGGGCGGGCGCGCGATCCGCCTCTATCGACGCTCGGGCGGCGCGACCGTCACCGAGATCGCGCCTTTCTCGCCGTTCATCCTTCTCGCCGACCGCGATCTCGTAAAGGACGCGGGAGGGCTCCTCACGGTCGAGCCGCTGGAGGGCGCCGGCGACTTGCGCTGGCGGGCGCTCTTCGGGTCCTGGGCCGACGCCCTCGGCGCGCGCGATCGCTGCCGGGATCGGTCCGGCCAGCCCTCGAACGTGCCGGGGGCGCCCTACCTCTTTCTCGGTGACGCGGTCCACCAGTACCTGCTGCGGGCCGGGCGCACCTCGTTCGCGGGGCTGGTCTTCGCCGACCTCCGCCGCCTGGCGCTCGACATCGAGGTGATGACGACCGAAGGCCACGAATTCCCGAGCGCGGCGCGGCCGGGCGACCGGATCATCGCCGTCGCGCTCGCCGACTCGACCGGCTTGCGTCACGTCGTGCGCGGCGACCGCCTCGACGAGCGGGCGCTCCTGGAAGAGTGCTCCCGCGTCATCCGCGAGCGCGATCCGGACGTGATCGAGGGGCACAACATCTTCCGCTTCGACCTGGAGTATCTCGAAGCTCGGGCCCGCCTCCACCGGGTGACGCTCGGCTGGGGCCGCGGCGGCGAGAGTCTCCGGAGCCGCGTGGCCCGGCTGCAGATCGCCGAGCGCACGATCGGGTATCGCCGCTACGAGGTCGCCGGCCGCCACATCATCGACACGTGGATCCTCGCCCAGCTCCACGACGCCGGCACGCGCGACCTGCCCGGGTTCGGCCTGAAGGACCTCGCCCGCCACTTCGGCGTCGCCGCCGAAGGCCGCACGTACGTCGATGCCTCGCAGATCACACGGGAGTTCCGCGACGCGCCGGAGCGGCTCATGGCCTACGCCGGGGACGACGCCATCGAGACCCTCGCCATCTCGTCCATCCTGGCGCCGCCCTATTTCGCGCAGGCCCAGACGGTCCCCTTCGACTACCAGTCGTGCACGCTGCGGGGCGCCGCGGCCAAGATCGACGCGCTCGTGCTCCGCGAGTACCTCGCCCGTGGCCACGCGGTGCCCCGGCCCGGACGGGTCGCCCCGGTCGGCGGCGGCTACACCGCGATCTGCCAGGAAGGCGTCGCGCGCCCCGTCCTCCACGTGGACGTCACCTCGCTCTATCCCTCGCTCATGCTCGCGCGGTCCATCGCGCCCGCCTCCGACACGCTCGGCGTCTTTTCGGCGCTCCTCCAGCACCTGCGCGACTTCCGCGTGCGCGCCAAGCGACTGGCCCGCGACGCGCGGGAGCCGGCTGAGCGCGCGCACCTGGGCGCGCTCCAGCAGTCCTTCAAGATCCTGATCAACGCGTTCTACGGCTATCTGGCGTTCAGCGGCGGGCACTGGAACGACTTCGAGGCCGCCGACCGCGTGACCGCCGAGGGACGCGCCGTCGTCACCGCGATCCTCGCCGCGCTGGCGGCCCTCGGGGCCACCCCGGTCGAGGCGGACACCGACGGCGTCTATTTCGTCCCGCCGCCCGGTCATACGCCGGCGGACGACGATGCGCTGCTCGAGCGAATCGCCGCCGGCCTGCCCGACGGAATCCAGCTCGAGCTCGACGGCCGGTACGCGGCGATGTTCAGCTACAAGATGAAAACGTACGCGCTGCTCGACGAGCTCGGCCGCCTGAGCCTCAAGGGCTCGGCGTTCCGCTCGCGCGGCCTCGAGCCATTCCAGCGACAGATCATCGGCGAGATCGTCCGCTGCCTCGTGCTCGGGCGCCGAACCGAGGCTCGCGCGGTCATCGACCGGTGGCTGGGCGATTTCGCCGCGCACCGGGTCGAGCTGCGCGCCTTCGCCCGGACCGAGACGCTCCAGGAATCGATCGAGGCCTATCGCGAGAAGGTGCGGGCCGGCGCCCGCTCCACGTCGGCGGCGTACGAGCTCGCCTCCGCCTCGGGGCGCGCGGTCCAGCCCGGGGACCAGGTCTCCTACTACGTCGTGGGGCGCGGGCCGAACGTCGCGGTCAACGAGTATGCGAAGCTCGCGAGCCTGTGGGACGCGGCGCGTCCGGACGAGAACGTCGAGTACTACCAGGCGAAGGTGCGTGAGATCTGGGACCGCTTTCGCGCGTTCGCCGAGCTCGACGGCCTCCGGCCTCCCGCGCTGGATCCGGAGCCGAGTGCCCAGCTCACGCTCTTCCCGTAACGCGACCCTCGTGCGCTGGAGAGCGACGCGCTACCAGACCAGGCTGAGCTGACGCGGGGATGCCTGGTCCGGGCGGTCGGCCCGGCGCCGCGCGCTGAGCCCGACTTCGGCCGCGAGGCGCCGCACGCGGTGCTCCACGTCGCGCACGTAGTCGGGTCGAGCGTACGGCGATCCGCGATAGAGACGCTCGTACTCCGGGACGAGCCGCGGGAAATCGATCGCGAGGAACTCGAAGAAGGTCTCGCGGGTTCCTGGTCTCAGGAAGAGTACGTTCGACTCGGCACCCACCGCGCCCGCGTCGCTGGCCGCGACGAGCAGCGATCGCAGGCTGGTCTCGTCGTCCGTCAGACCGGGCAGGATCGGCATGACGAAGAGCCGGGTCGCGACGCCGGCGTCGGCGAGCGCCCGCATGGCGGCGAAGCGCAGGTCGGGGCGCGGCGCCCGGGGTTCGAGCCGTCGCGCCAGCGCCGGATCGACGGTCGTGATCGACAGGTTCACGGTCACCTCCGAGGCTGCGCCGATCTCCCGGAGGAGGGCGGCGTCGCGGGCGACGAGCGTCGATTTGGTCGTGATCGACAGCAAAAGCCCGGGGACTTCGCGCGCGGCTTCGAGCACGCGTCGGGTGACCTCGAATTTCGCCTCGGCGGGCTGGTAGGGATCGGTGGCCGTGCCGATCGCCACTAGTTGGCCGCTCCGCCTGGCTCGTCGCAGCTCCACGATGAGGCGGGAGCGATCCGTCTCCTTCACATAGATCTTCCGCTCGAACGCGGCCGGATCGTTCAGACCCAGGAACTCGTGGGTGTAGCGAGCGAAGCAGTACCGGCAGGCCATCTCGCAGCCTCGGAACGGGTTCACGGTCCAGCCGAACGGCATCGGCCGTCCCTTGAACTTGTTCACGAGATCCTTGGATCGAAGCTCGTGATATTCAATGCCCCGACGCTCATCGAGCGTGATCCCGAGCCTCGCCGCCATTCCCGGTGAAGGAACTCCTGGCTTGATCGTCATGTGATGAGTTTTCCTCGGCATAGAAAAACCCGGGGACCGGGCTGGATCCCCGGGTTGTCGCCTACCCGCTATCTAGCGGCGCCAACCACCGCCGCCGCCGCCCCCACCCGGCCGAGGGCCGCGGTCGCCACGCGGCCCGCCGGCACCGCTCCGCTGCGGCTGCGGCCGCGCCTCGTCTACGACGAGATTTCGATCCCTGAAGAGCCGACCGTTCAGCATCTCGACTGCCTTGCTCGCCTCTTCCTTTGTCGCCATCTCGACGAACCCGAATCCGCGCGGCCGTCCCGTGAACTGGTCCGTGATGATCCGGACGGTCTCCACGGTCCCGGCCTGCTGGAAGAGCTCGCGAAGGTCCTCCTCGGTGGCCTGGAAGGAGAGGTTTCCTACGAACAACTTTGCGGCCATCGCACGACCTCCTAGCCCTAGCGAAAGCGGCGGAATTAGGACGTTACTGCCGGACTGCCCCCGTGCTGGCGCACAGATATATGACAACGGGTGACGCATGTCAAGGCGCTCACTGAAACGAAAAAATCACAGGTAGACGCCGCGGGTCGCGCCGCCGTCCACCGTGATGCAGACGCCCGTGATGAAGGAGGCGCGCGCCGATACCAGAAAGCACACGAGATCGGCGATGTCCTCCGGGGTGGCGATGCGCTTGAGCGGGTAGTGGCTCGCGGCCTCGGCGCGCTGCGCCTCGACGGTCTTCCCCGCCGTAGCGGCCTGCTGGGCGATGAGACTCTCCCAGCGCGCGGTGGCGGTCGCAGCCGGCGACACGGCGGTGACGAGGATGTTCGAGGGCGCGCCGAGATCGGCGAGTCCCTTCGAGAAGTTTATGAGCCCGGAGTTCGCGATACCGCCCGTCAGGTAGCCCGGGGTCGGATTGCGTGCGGCGGCGCCGACGACGTTGACGATCCGTCCCCCACCCTGCGCCTGCATGATCGGGAAGACGGCCCGGGCCATTCGGACGTAGCCGAGGATCTTGAGGCTCCAGTCGCCCGCCCACTGCTCGTCGGGGATCGTGAGAAAGTCGCCGCCCCGGATGGCGCCCGCGTTGTTCACGAGGATGTCGATCCGGCCGAAGCGATCCCGCACCGTCGCGGCGACGCGGTTCACCTCGTCGAGCCGGCTCAGGTCGCCGGGGACGATGAGGACCTCTGCGTTCGTCTGCGTCTTGATCTCTCGCGCGGTCTGCTCGAGCCGCGTCTTGTCGCGCGCGCAGATCGCGACCCGCGCGCCCTCGGCGCCGAGGCCGAACGCGATAGCCCGCCCGATACCCTGGCTCCCACCCGTGACCAGCGCCGTCTTGCCGGACAGTTCGAGATTCACGAGGTCTCCCTTCTGACGTTGACGTCCATGGCGGCGGAACGCCCGGAGGCGCCGCCGGAGCCGAGTCTGGGAAAGGCCGGTACCGCTCGCCAGTCGAAGCGGACGAGCTGGTCGAGCGAGCGCGCCACCGCGCGCGCGAAGGGCTCGAGGTCGAGTTCCTCGAGCTTGCGTCCGCGGAGCCGGCGGAGCCCCTCTTCGAGCAGCGCTCGCGCGCCGGCGAAGTTGCCGTTGGCCAGGTGCTGGTAACCGACCGCCACCTGGATCAGTCCCTGCAGCGCCTCGCGATCGTCCCCCTGCGCGTCGCGCCAGGAGGGCTCGAGCAGCTCGTGGACTTCGAAGTAGAGATGCGCGTCGAAGAGCGCCGCCGCCGCGCCGAGGACGTCGGCGAGCGAGCGGATCCGAGCGGCCGGTCGTGCGGCGAGGGCGGCCGAGGCGCTCATCGCCCTGGCCTGCAACAGGTGCGCGTACACGAGCTCATCGGGCGCGAGCCAGCCCGGCGGCTGCGCGCCGGGCTCGCCGAGCGCCGCGAGCTCGCGGCGCGCGTGGGCGTCCTCCAGCGCGGCGAGGATGATCTCGGCAAGGCGGTTCCGGGCCCGGAGCGGCGCCGTCGGGATCATACGATACCCGGGGCCGCGGGCTCCGCCGGGGTCGGCCTCGGCGCACGCTCGACCCGCGTGCCGGCGATCAGGTCGTGGAGGGCGCGCTTGTCGCGGCGGAGCCCCGCCATCGCGAAGCCGAGCATGAAGGTCCCGGCCGAGGCGAAGTACGCGATGAAGCGGAGGAGCGCCGTGCCGAACGGCGGCGGCCCGGCGTCGCCGGCCACGACCCTGACGCCCACGATCATCTTGCCGATCGTCTGACCGGCCAGCGCGTGCAGCAGGGTCGTGTAGGCGCCGGCGAAGACGAGGGTGAAGATCGACACCATCGGGGTGAACGTCGCCCCGCTCTCGACGTCCGGGCCCCACATCTTGGCGCCGATGAACCCGAACGAGAACTGCACGAGGAAGAACACCAGGAAGTCGACGATCGCGGCGACCGCGCGAATCCAGAAGCCGGCGGGGCGAGGCTCGATCATGGCGGGTATAATATCGCCATGATTTCGGTGAGGGACGGCCAAAATCAGATCCTCCACCAAATCACCCAACCCACACCTCCGGAGCTCATCGCCGTCACGCGAGCGCGCGAGCGCGTGCTGGCCGACGATCTGCGCGCGCCCTTCGACGTGCCGCCGACCGACAACTCGGCCGTCGACGGCTACGCCGTCGCGAGCGGCGACGTGCCGGCGGCCCGGACGCGCGAGCTCGACGTGGTGGCCGAGCTCCCGGCCGGCGCGGTGTTCGACGGCGTCGTGGTCTCGGGCCAGGCCGTCCGGATCATGACCGGCGCGCCGATGCCGAGCGGCGCGGACACGGTGTACCCGCAAGAGGTGGTCGAGCGCCGCGGCGGCCGCGTGAGCGTCGGCCCCACCACGAAGGGGGCGAACGTCAGGATGCGCGGCGAGGACATCCAGGCGGGGGCGATCGTGATCGAGCGCGGGACGGTGCTGCGTCCCCAGGAGCTGGGGCTCATCACCTCGCTCGGCCAGTGGCAGGTCCTCGTGCACCGTCGGCCGCGCGTCGCGCTCCTCTCCACCGGCGACGAGGTCGTCGAGCCCGGCACCCCGCGGAAGGCCGGCCAGATCTACGACGCCAATCGCTTCACGCTACGCGGCTCGATCGAGCAGTGCGGCGGCGAGGTGATCGATCTCGGCATCGTGCCCGACGTCCGCGACGAGCTGCGGGCGCGCCTGCTCGAGGCCGCCGAGGTCGGGGACCTCGTGGTCACCTCGGGCGGCGTCTCGGTCGGCGTGCTCGACCTCGTGAAAGAGGTGCTCGACGACATCGGCGCGATCGACTTCTGGCAGGTCGCGATGCAGCCGGGGCGACCGCTCGCCTTCGGGCGGATCGGGACGGCGCACTTCTTCGGGTTGCCGGGCAATCCCGTCGCCTCGATGCTCGCGTTCATGCTCTTCGTTCGGCCGGCGATCTTCAAGCTGGCCGGGCGCCGCCGCCTCTTCCCCGATACCGCCGAGGCGACGGCGATCGAGCCCATGAGCAAGAAGAAGGGGCGCCGCGAGTTCAAGCGGGGCGTCGTCCAGTGGAAGAACGGCCGCTGGGAGGCGCGGATCACCGGGCCGCAGGGTTCCGGTATCCTCTCGTCCATGGCCACGGGTAATTGCCTGATCGTGCTCGAAGAGGACCGGGGCGACGTGACGGCCGGAGAGACCGTGCTGGTCGAGCCCTTCTGATGACCCGGATCACCGTCGACCTCATCGAGACCGTCACGCCGCTGGTCGAGGAGCGCGTGCGCGAGGCGGCGCGGCGGCTGCCTGATCTCAGGTACGCCGACCTCCGGCTCGAGGTCACCGAGGCCAAGGGCGCGGGGGCCGAGAACGGCACGCCCAAGTTCTCCGCCGACGACTACGGCTTCTCGCTGGGCGTTCGCGTCCTCGCCGGCGACCGGATGATCGCGCCCGGCTACCTCGGCCAGACGCTCGGCACCGCCGACCTCGCCGACCTCGATCGGATCGTGCGCGAGGCGCTCGAGCGCGCGTATCGGCGGGCGATGGTGAACGGCGAGATGAAGGCCGACGCGCGGGAGAAGTTCGGCCCCCTCGGCGAGGCGCTCGCCGACACGCGCCTCTGTCCGATCGAGGTGAGGCAGGACACCGTCGGGGCCGTCTATCGCATCGACCCGCGCGCGATGGACCTCGCCGAGATGGTGCGGTACGCGACCGACGTCTCGCGCCAGGTCGCCGCCGTCCACGCCGGCGTCAAGTACAACTACATCTCGGCGCTGACCGAGGTCTCGCGCGAGCTGTTCGTGTCGAGCGAGGGCACGCGCATCGACCAGTCGTTCGCGCTCACCCAGGGGACGTGCACGGTCGTCGCCGTCGACGGCGAGGTGAGCCAGGACCTCTACGACGCGCTCGGCCACCAGCGCGGCTGGGAGATCCTGCTCGAGGGCGTGGACGAGTCGGCCCTCCGCTTCCCGAGCTTCCTCGACTTCGCTCTCGGCCTGGCGCGCGAGGGCGTGGCGCTGGCGCAGGCGCCCGTCTTGCCGACCTCGGACCGCGAGGTGGTCGTGGTCACCGACCCGCACTACAACACCCTCGTGTCGCACGAGATCATCGGTCACCCGGTCGAGCTCGACCGCGCGCTCAAGATGGAGACGGCCTACGCGGGGCGCTCCTGGCTCCTCGGCGGCCTCACCGAGCACCAGGTCGGCCGGCGCGTGGCCTCGCCGCTCGTGACCGCGTACTCCGACCCGTCGCTGCCGGGCTTCGGCCACTACAAGTACGACCACGAGGGCACGCCGGCGCGCCGCGTGGTCCACATCGATCAGGGCATCTTCCGCGGCTTCATGAACAGCCGGCAGACCGCGGCGATCTTCGGCGGCGAGCCCAACGGCCACTGGAAGGCCACCGACGCCTCGCTGGTTCCCCTGATCCGGATGTCGAACACCGTCTTCGACGCGGGCACGCGCGCGGCGCAGGACATCGTGAAGGAGGTCGACCGCGGCTACTACCTGGCCGCCCACCGCACGCCGTCGATCGCCGAGAGCCGGGAGAACTTCCGCATCTCCGCGCGCGGGGTCTACGAGATCCGGAACGGCGAGCTCGGACGACTCTACCGCGACGGCGGGATCGCCGCGGACTCGCGCGACTATCTCCTGAACGTGGACGCGGTCGGCTCGGACTTCCGTCTCTACCCGATCCCGAATTGCGGCAAGGGACAGCCGATGCAGACCAAGCGCCTCGGCAACGGCGGCCCGACGATGCGGACCCGCGCGCGAGTCATCGGAGGATAGGCGTGCGAGGCGCGCTGATCGTCGTCGTGACCGCGGGCGTTCTCCTCGCCGGCGCGGCCCCGGCGGCGCCGCCCGAGTATCCGGTCAGCTTCATCAAGGTCGACGAGCTCAAGGCCCTCCTGGGCCGCGGCACCAAGGCCGACATCATCGATGTCCGGAACTGGGACGCTTACCTCGACAGCCACATCAGGGGCGCCCGCTCCATGCCGCTGCGTGCCGTGCCCGACCGAGCTCCCGAGATCTCGAAGACGGGGCTCGTGGTCTTCTACTGAACGTGTCCCCACGCGCTGTCCCGGGGGGCCAGCGACATTCTCTACAAGCTCGGATGGCGCAACCAGCGCGTCCTCGAGGAAGGGTTGCCCGGCTGGATGGATAAGGGCTACCCCGTGGACGGCCGGAATCCCACGGCGCCGCCGGGACACTGAACGGCGATGAGGACGGTCGGCGAGCTGGCGAAGGCCACCGAGGAGGCGCTGGCGCTGGTCGCGGGCCAGGCGGACGTCCGCGAGGCCGAGGTGTTCGTGTCCGCGAATTCCGCCCTGCTCACGCGGCTCAACTACACCTCCCACATTCCGTGCAACGGCGTCGAGGAGCCCAAGTCCACCGAGTCCTACGGCATGGGGATCCAGGCGGTCTTCGACACGCCGGACGGCCGCCGGATCGGCTTCGGCAGCGAGCCGAGCGACCTCACGCCGGCCGGCGCCGAGCGCGCGCTGGCCAAGGCGCGCAAGGCGGCCGTCGCCGATCCCGAGTTCGTCTCGCTCCCGGCCCCGACCGGCGCCCCGCGCACCCTCGCCGACTACCACGATCCCCGACTCATGGCGCTCGACGACGCAAGCCTCGTGGACGCGGGCTGGAAGATCACCAGCGGCGCTCTCCGGACGTTCACTGCCTCGGGTCGGCTGGCCGCACTGGCGCAGGACGACGACGCGCTCCGGCGGCTCGGCCTCATCCTCGGCGGGGACGTCACCATCTTGCGAGAGCGGATGGCGATCGCCTCGACCACGATGCCCCGCGCCCAGACCGACGAGACGTCCTTGATCACCGCGTTCGCGACCGCCATGGTGGAGTCGCGGGGCGCCAAGGGCTCGGGCGCCTCCACGGGCACGCGGCTCGACCACTTCACCGACGAGGCCGGCGTGGAGGCCGCGCAGAACGCGATCAACGCGATCGGCGGCGAGCGCGTGCCGTCGGGCACCTACACCGTCGTCTTCGGCCGTCAGCCGGTGGCCGACCTGCTGAACAACATCGTGATCCCGGCCTGCACCGCGAGCGCGTTCTACTCGTCCAGCACGCCGTTTCTCGGCAAGCTCGGCCGGGCGGTGGCCTCCCCGCTCCTGAGCCTTTCCGACGACGGCGCACGGCCCGGCTTGATGGGCTCGAAGGGCATCACGTGCGAGGGCCTGCCCACGGGACGCACCGATCTCATCAAGAACGGCGTGCTCGTCGGCTGTCTCTCGAACTGGTACGAGACCCAGCGCCTCCTGCGCGACCCGGCCCTCGAAGAGAAGCTCGGCGCCCGCGGCCCCGCCGCCGAGGCGGCGCTGGCGCCGCGCAACGGCTTTCGTTTCGGCGCCGGCGGCGGGCGCCAGTTCGACAGCCCGCCCGGCGTGGCCGCCTCGAACGTGGTGCTCGAGGGCGCCGAGCCGGTGGCCCTCGACGCGCTCGTGCGCCGCGTCGGCAGTGGGCTCTACATCGGCCGCATCTGGTACACCTACCCGATCAACGGCCTGCGCGCCGGTGATTTCACGTGTACCGTCGTCGCCGATTCCTATATCATTCGCGACGGGCGGATCGCCGCGCCGCTCAAGGCCAACGCGATCCGGATCAACGACAACATCGCCACGTTTCTGAACAACGTCGCCGGGATCACCCCGGACGTGAAGGGCACGATCGTCTGGGCCGCGGACGAGGTCGTGTACACGCCCGAGGTCGCCGTGACCGGCGTCCACGTCGAAGAAATCGCGGGGTTCATGGAGGAGCTCGACTGATGGCAGAAGCACGTCTCGAGGCGATCGCGCGCGAGTGTCGTGTGCAGATCCTCCGCATGCTCGCCCACGCGGGCTCCGGGCATCCCGGCGGCTCGCTCTCGGTGATCGACATTCTGGTCACGCTCTTCTTCGGACGCCTCCGGCACGATCCCAAGCGCCCGGATTGGCCCGACCGCGACCGCGTCGTGCTCTCGAAGGGCCACGCCGTCCCCGCCCTCTACAGCGTCCTGGCCAAGGCCGGCTATTTCCCGGAGAAGTGGCTCATCACGCTGCGCAAGCTCGGCTCACCGCTCCAGGGCCATCCCGATCGGACGGCGCTGCCGGGGATCGAGGCGGCCACCGGCTCGCTCGGCCAGGGACTGTCGATCTCGCTGGGGCTGGCGCTCGGGCTCAAGCTCGCCGGCTCCACCGCCCGGGTCTACTGCGTCCTCGGCGACGGTGAGATCCAGGAGGGCCAGGTGTGGGAGGCCGCGATGTCGGCGCCGAAGCTCGGTCAGCCCGACCACGCACTCGACAACCTCGTGGTCATCCTCGACTACAACAAGATCCAGCTCGACAATTTCGTGAAGAAGGTGCTCGACCTCGAGCCGGTCGTCGCCAAGTGGCAGTCCTTTGGCTGGCCCGTGGTCGAGATCGACGGCCATGACGTCGCCCAGATCGCCAAGGCCCTCGATCAGGCCGAAGCCACCCGCGGGACGCCGACCTTCGTCGTGGCCCACACCGTCAAGGGCAAGGGCGTGTCCTTCATGGAAAACGACCCGGAGTGGCACGGCAAGGCGCCCAAGCCGGCCGAGGCGATCGCCGCGATCCGCGAGGTCCTCGGCGTGTCGGCGCCCGCCTGGGAGGACTACGTGAGAACCGATTCGGTGACGCGCGCGATCGTGGACGAGCTCAACGCGCTGGAGAAAAAGTGATGCCGGCCAAGGCCAGCCGCGCGGCGTTCGGCGAAGCGCTCCTGGAGCTCGGCGCCAAGGACGAGCGGATCGTCACGCTCGACGCCGACCTCTCGAAGTCGACCATGACCGCGAGCTTCGCGAAGAAGTTTCCCGGCCGCGCGTTCAACCTGGGCATCGCCGAGTCGAACATGCTCGGCGTCGGCGCCGGCCTGGCGCTCACCGGACGGATCCCGTTCGCCTGCTCGTTCGCGTGCTTCGTGGTGGGTCGCTTCGAGACGATCCGGATCTCGGTCGCCTACACCAACGCCAACGTGAAGATCGTCGGAACCCATGCCGGCATCGCGATCGGCGAGGACGGCTACAGCCAGATGGGGATCGAGGACGTCGCCTGCATCCGCGCGCTCCCCAACATCGGGATCGTTCAACCGGCGGACGAGCTCGAGACCAAGCAGGTCATCGCGTTCGCGGTCGAGCACCAGGGGCCGCTCTATCTCAGGCTGACGCGCCAGAATCTCGAGCCCGTGTGCCCGCCCGACTATCGCTTCCAGTACGGCCGCTGGCTCGAGCTCCGGCGGGGTCACGACGTGACGCTGATCGGCTCGGGCGGCCCCCTGTTCAATTGCCTCGAGGCGGCCAAGCGCCTGGAGGCCGACGGGATCTCGGCCGAGGTGATCAACGCCGCGTGCATCAAGCCGCTCGACGAAGAGCTGCTGCTTCGCTCGGCCGGCAAGACCGGCCACGTCGTGACCGTGGAGGACCACGCGATCGCCGGCGGGTTGGGCGGTGCCGTAGCCGAGCTCCTTGGCGACGTGCTGCCGACCCCGCTCAAGCGCCTCGGCGTCCACGGCTTCGGCGAGTCGGGCGACGCGAAGGGCCTCTACGCCAAGCACGGCCTCGACCCGGCCGGCATCGCCGGCAGCGTCAGGAAGTTCCTGAACCGCTAGCGGCCCCCGGCGGGTGGCGCGGCGGCGCCTGCGTCTCCTGTCGGCGCAAGCACCTCCCGGACCTTGGTCGCCAGGGCGATGGGGGTGAAAGGCTTCACGATGAATTCCTCATCGGGCTCGAGGACTCCCCGGGAGTCGATGACGTCTCGGCAGTAGCCAGACATGTACAGCACCCTGAGTCCCGGACGCAATTGACGCGCACGCTTGGAAACAACTCGGCCGTTCATCCCCGGCATCGTCACATCGGTCAGCAGTAGGTGGATCGGGCCCGTATGCTCTCCACAGATCCGCAAGGCCTCCACGCCGGCCCCCGCAACCAAGAGGTTGTAGCCCAGGGGCGCGAGAACATCCCGGGCCAGCCCCCGGACCAGTGGCTCGTCGTCGACGAGCAGAATGGTTTCCGAACCCGTGACCTTCGGCATCGGCGGCTTTGGCGGCTCGGCGGTCGCCGCCACGTCGGCCAGCCGTGGAAGGTAGATGCGGAACGTCGTACCTTCGCCGCGCTGACTCCTGACTCTGAGGTTGCCCTGGTGCTGCTGGACGATGCCGTACACGGCCGCCAGGCTCAAGCCCGTTCCCTGCCCGACATCCTTCGTGGTGAAAAACGGCTCGAAGAGGTGCTGCTGGACCTCCGCCGTCATGCCGCA
>DASPZZ010000272.1:0-10294 GCA_035635995.1 Binatia bacterium
GAGGAGCGAGTAGATACCCTGGGCGGTGAGTCGCCCGTCCACCTCCCAGACCTCCGTGCCGATGGTCAGCCGATAGCGCCCGGCCTCGCCGCTCACCTCCACCCTTTCGGTCGTGTCGCCGATCGTCACGACGAACTTCACGATCGCCAGCCCGGGTGGCGGCCGGTCCGCCAGGCGTCCGATGGAGGCGGGCTCGCCTCCACGATCGTGCGGTGGCCCAGGCGCTCGTACTCGGCGAGCACCGCCGCGATGACGGCGATCGACCGGGCCCGATCCTTTGCCGCCGCGAACGTCGGCATGACCCGGTCGAGGAAGCCCGTGGAGAGCCTCCCGGCGCGAAAATCCTCGTGGCGCACGATCTGGGCGAGGACCGGGATCGTCGTGCGGATCCCGACCACCTTGTACTCGGCGAGGGCGCGCGTCATCCGCTGGATGGCAGCCGGGCGGTCGGCGCCCCACACGACGAGCTTGGCGAGCAGCGTGTCGTAGAAGCGCGGCACCGTGTAGCCCTCGTAGGCTCCGGAGTCGTCGCGCACCCACGGCCCGGTCGCCGCGCGAAGCCCCGTGATCGTGCCGGGCGACGGCATCCAGCCGGCGAAGGGATCCTCCGCGTTGATCCGGCACTCGATCGCCGTCCCTCGCAGCGTCACGTCCCCCTGCGCGAACCCGAGCGCGTCGCCGGCGGCGATCCGCAGCTGCTCGCGGACGAGGTCGATGCCGGTGACCATCTCGGTCACCGGGTGCTCGACCTGGAGCCGCGTGTTCATCTCGAGGAAGTAGAAGTTCCGGTCCGAGTCCACGAGGAACTCGACCGTGCCCGCGTTGACGTAGCCCGCCGCCGTCGCGATCCGGCACGCGGCCTCGCCGAGCCGCGCGCGCATCGCGTCGTCCACGAACGGCGACGGTGACTCCTCGACGAGCTTCTGGTGTCGCCGCTGGATCGAGCATTCGCGCTCGCCCAGATGGACGACGCGCCCGTGCGCGTCGGCCAGCACCTGCACCTCGATGTGTCGCGGCTCCGCCAGGAGGCGCTCGAGGTAGACGGCGCCCTCGCCGAACGCCCACGCCGCCTCGCTCCGGGCCAGTCCGAGCGCGGCCTCGAGCTCGCCCTCGGCGTGGACGGCCCGCATGCCTTTCCCGCCGCCGCCCAGCGTGGCCTTGATCATGAGCGGATAGCCGATCGCGCGGGCCGCGGCGCGGACGGCGTCCCCGGCGACGGGCTCGAACGTCCCCGGCACGGTCGGCACGCCCAGCCCGCGCGCGATGCGGCGCGCCGCCGTCTTGTCGCCGAGCGCGCGGATCGCCTGCGGCGGCGGCCCGACGAAGACGAGCCCGGCCGCGGCACAGGCCTCGGCGAACGCGGCGTTCTCGGCCAGGAACCCGTAGCCGGGATGGACCGCGTCGGCGCCGGCGGCCTTGGCGACGCGCACCAGCTTGTCGATCGCGAGGTAACTCTCGACCGGGGCGGGCGGGCCGATCGGGTACGCCTCGTCGGCCATCAGGACGTGGAGCGCCTCGCGGTCGGCCTCGGAGAACACGGCCACCGACGCGATGCCCTGCTCGCGGCAGGCGCGGATCACCCGCACCGCGATCTCACCCCGGTTGGCGACCAGGACCTTGGTGATGCTCATCTCGTCGTGCCTGCAGGCGGTGTGAACACGGGAGCCCATGATAGCCCGAAAGTTCGGGACCCGAACGGGGTCTCAGCGACCTTCGAAGCGCGGGCGGCGCTTCTCCCGGAAGGCCTTCACGCCCTCTCGGTGATCCGCGGTCTTGATGAGGATCGACTGGCCGAAGCTCTCGAGAGTCCGGGCCGTGTGGAGGTCGGCGCTCACGCAGCTCTGGATCACTCGCTTGGCCAGGCCGAGCGCCTGCGGCGCCTTGGCGGCGAGCCGCGACGCGAGGGCGCGCGCCTCGCCCGCGAGCTCGGCGTCCTCCACGACACGGTTCACGAGCCCGAAGCGCAGCGCCTCGTCGGCGGCGACGATCTCGCCGGTCAGGACGAGCTCCTTGGCCCGTCCGAACCCGACGAGCTTGACCAGGCGCGAGCAGCCGCCGATGCCGGGGATGAGCCCGAGGTTGTTCTCGGGCAGGCCGAACCGCGCGGAGCGCGCCGCGATCCGGAGATCGCACGCGAGGGCCAGCTCGAGCCCGCCGCCGACGCACGTGCCGTTGATCGCCGCGATGAGCGGCTTCTCGAGCCCCTCGAGATCGTTGAAGAAGCTCGTGAGGAGCCGCGTGTTGGCGCGGAACACCGGCGTGTTCCAGTCCGTCTCGAAGGTCGAGACGTCGGCGCCCACGCAGAAGGTCTTGCCGGTCCCGGTGAACACCACCACCCGGACGGCGTCGCTCGCGTACAGCTCGTCGGACAGCGCGCGGAAGTCGGCGCGCATCTCCATCGAGATCGCGTTGTTCTTCTCCGGGCGGTTGATGGTGACGGTGGCGATCCCGTCGGCGAGCTCGTACTTCAGCGTCGCGAAGGCCATGCGCGTCCCTCCGGCGGCCGGGCGACGCGGATCATCCGGCGCCGGCGCTCCGGTCGAGTATAGCGAGGCGGCTCTTGAGCCGCTCGACGAACTCCACGGTTCCAAAAGAGCCCGAACCGTCCGAACACGCCCTTCGATCCGGTGACGGTGAAGCCGCTCATCGGGCGCGCCTCCGCGTCGACGCCGCGGATTCGCCGGTACGCGATGATCCGGGGACCCGCCTTGCGCTCGATCCGCAGGCCCTCACCCGTCAGACGATAGCCGATCGGCGCGAACCGCGCGACGAGGAGCAGCACGAGCGTGAGCGGCAGGCCCAGGAACAGCCAGCGCAGGTCGCCGCTCCGCGCGGTGAGCACGACGCCGAGGACGGTCATGCCGGCGATGCCGAGCACGATGGCGGCGAGCGTCGACCAGCGCTCCCGGGCGCCGAGCGGCGCGGCGAACGCGTCGGGATCTACCGCGGGCAGAGCTCGAGGCTCGAGAAGAAGTACGGGACCTCGATCGCCGCCGACTCCGGCGAGTCGGAGCCGTGCACCGCGTTCGCCTCGATGGACGCGGCGAAGTCCTTGCGGATCGTTCCCGGGGCGGCCTTGGCCGGATCCGTGGCGCCCATGAGGTCGCGCCAGCGCTGGATCACGTTCTCCCCCTCGAGGACCATGAGCAGGCAGGGGCCCTGTGTCATGAACGTGCAGAGGCTCTGATAGAAGGGCCGCTCCCGGTGCACGAAGTAGAAGCCGCGCGCCTCCGCGAGCGACATGTTGATGAGCTTGACCGCGAGGAGCGTGAAGCCGGCGTCCTCGATGCGCGTGAGGATCCGCCCGACGACTCGCCTGGCCACCGCGTCGGGCTTGACGATGGCAAGCGTGCGCTGGGCGGTCATCGTCCGATCACCCTGGCCATGGTGGCTCCCATGTCGGCGGGGCTCTTGACGAGCGTCGCCCCCGCGTCCTCGAGCGCTTTCATCTTCTCGGCCGCCGTCCCCTTGCCGCCCGCGATGATGGCGCCCGCGTGGCCCATCCGGCGCCCGGGCGGCGCCGTCTGACCGCAGATGAACGCGACGACCGGCTTCTTCACCTGGGCCCTCACGAACGCCGCCGCGTCCTCCTCGGCGGTGCCGCCGATCTCGCCGATCAGCATGATCGCCTTCGTGTCGGGATCGTCGCTGAACAGGCGCAGCACGTCGACGAAGCTCGTGCCCTGCACGGGGTCGCCGCCGATGCCGACGCACGTCGACTGCCCGATCCCTCGCCCGGTGAGCTGGCCCACCACTTCGTAGGTCAGGGTGCCGCTACGCGAGACGACGCCGACCGGTCCCGGCCGGTGGATGTGGCCGGGCATGATGCCGATCTTGGCCTGGCCCGGCGTGATGACGCCCGGACAGTTCGGTCCGATCAGCCGGCTCTTCCTTCCAACGAGGAAGTGCTTCGCCCTGACCAGGTCGGTGACCGGGATTCCCTCGGTGATGCAGATCACCAGGGGGATGTCGGCCGCGGCGGCTTCCATGATCGCGTCGGCCGCCGCCGGCGGCGGGACGAAGATCAGCGCGCAGGTCGCGCCCTCGCTCGCGGCCGCCTCGGCGACGGTGTTCCACACCGGAAACCCGTCGTGCGTCGTGCCGCCCTTGCCCGGAGTCACCCCGCCGACGACGGTCGTGCCGTATTCCTTGCATCGCGCGGCGTGGAACGCGCCCTCGCGGCCGGTGATGCCCTGCACGACCACGCGCGTGGACCGATCGACGAGGATGCTCACCTACCGAGCGCCCTCCGGTTTTCCCTCGGAGCTCGGCGGGCGCTTTCGCCGCTGGTCGGCGAGTCGCTTCTCGCGGAAGTCGACCACTTCCTGATAACGGCGATGATCGGTCGGCATCGTCCGCACGATGATCTCATAGCACGCCTCGGTGTCCTCGCGCCGGCACCACCGGATCATGTCGTCGACGAGCCGGTCCCGGTAGGTACTCTGCGGGTACTTCTCGAAGAAGGCCCTCGCCTTCACCATCGACATCGTGGCGACGACCTCTTCGTAGGCTCGCTCGTCGGCCGGTCGCCAGCACCCGGTGCTCGCGGCGACACCCGCCGTCAGGAGAAGGAGCGGTACCCACCGGCTAGCCCCGCGCGAGGGCCACCGCCTTCTTGGCGCCGTCGCCCATGTCGTCGGCGGTCGTCAGCGCGAGCCCCGACTCGGCGAGCATCTGCTTGCCCAGCTCCACGTTGGTCCCCTCCATCCGCACCACGACCGGGAGCCGCAAGCCGAGCTTCCGGATGGCGGCGATCACACCCGCGGCCAGCCGGTCGCAGCGCAGGATGCCGCCGAACACGTTGATGAACACGGCCCGCACGCTCGGATCGGACGAGAGGATCCGGAACGCGTTCTCGATCTGTTCGGGCGACGCGCCGCCGCCGACGTCGAGGAAGTTGGCGGGCTCGCCGCCGGCGAGCTTCACGATGTCCATCGTCGCCATGGCCAGCCCGGCGCCGTTGACCATGCAGCCGACGCTTCCGTCGAGCTTGATGTAGTTCAGGCTGTACTTCGAGGCCTCGACGTCGAGCGGATCTTCCTCGTTGACGTCCCGCAGGGCGGCGACGTCCTGGTGGCGCCAGAGGGCGTTGTCATCGAAGTTGAGCTTGGCGTCGAGGGCCAGCACGCGGCCGTCCTTCGTGACCACCAGAGGGTTGATCTCGGCCAGCGAGCAGTCGCGGGCGAGGTAGAGCGCGAAGAGGCTCCGGATCAGGGCCACCGCCTGCTTGAACTGGTCGCCGGCCAGCCCGAGGCCGTACGCGAGATGGCGCGCCTGGTAGTCCTGGACGCCGAGGGCCGGGTGCGCCCACTCGCGGATGATCTGCTCGGGAGTGCGCGCCGCGACTTCCTCGATCTCCATGCCTCCGGCTTGGGACGCCATGACGACGTGGGTCGCGCGCGCGCGGTCGAGGGTGATCGAGAGGTAGAGCTCGCGCTCGACGGCCGAAGCCGCCTCGACGAGCACCGACCGCACCTGGATGCCTTCGGGGGGCGTCTGGGGAGTCGTGAGCCGCATGCCCAGGATCTGGCGCGCGGCGCGCTCGGCCGCCTCCGCGTCGTCGGCCAGCTTGATGCCCCCGGCCTTGCCGCGACCGCCGGCGTGCACCTGGGCCTTCACCACGACCCGGCCGCCGAGCCGCGTCGCCACGGCCCTCGCGTCCGCGGGCGTCGCGGCGGCGTTCCCGGCCGGCACGGGCACGCCGAAATCGCGCAAGAGCGCCTTGGCCTGGTGTTCGTGAATTTTCATTGTAGCGGGGACCGTGAGGACGGCTTCGGCCGAGGGTGGCCTGAGACAGGTGCGACCCGGCTCCGACACGCCCGATCTCGAGCTTGAGGTGCTTCAGGGCATCGACACGCCCGATCCAGAGCTAGAGGTGCGACCCGGCTCCGACATGCCCGATCCCGAGCTTGAGGTGCTTCAGGGCATCGATACGCTCGATCGCGAGCTAGAGGTGCTACCCTCTCTCGAGGTTTTGCGAGGTCCGTCACGCCCGATCCGTGCGCTGGCCTCTGAATTTCCGCAGCAGCCAGACGATGGGGTCGAGGTCGTCGGCGATCCGCTCCTTGAGCGGGATGATGCCGTTGTCGGTGATGTGGATGTGCTCGGGACAGACCTCGGTGCAGCACTTGGTGATGTTGCACAGCCCGACGCCCGACGCCTCCCTGACGAACTCCGTCCGGTCCCGGATGTCGAGCGGGTGCATGTCGAGGCTCGCGATCTTGATGAAGAAGCGCGGCCCGGCGAAGGTCCGCTTCTTCTCCTCGTGGTCGCGGATGACGTGGCACACGTCCTGGCACAGGAAGCACTCGATGCACTTGTGGAACTCCTGGATGCGATCGATGTCCTCCTGCATCATCCGGTAGGTGCCGTCGGGCTCCGGCGGCTTGAGGCGGAGCGGAGGCACCTGCTTGGCCTTCTCGTAGTTGAAGGACACGTCGGTCACGAGGTCGCGAATCAGCGGGAAGGTCCGGATCGGCGCCACCGTGATGGTCTCGCCGGGCTTGAACAAGTCCATGCGGGTCATGCACATGAGGCGCGGCTTGCCGTTGACCTCGGCGCTACACGACCCGCACTTGCCGGCCTTGCAGTTCCACCGGCAGGCGAGGTCGTGGGCCTGGGTCGCCTGGATCCGGTGGATGACGTCGAGGACGACCATGCCCTCCTCGGGCTCGACGCGATAGTCCTTGAAGTCGCCGCCACCGGCGTCACCGCGGAACACGCGCATCGTGACGGTCGCCATCACTTCCTCTCCTGGAAGAGCGTCTTCAGCTCGGCCGGCATCTCCAGCAGCGGCTCCCGGCTGAGCGCCAGCGCCCCCTGTCTCTGGCGAATGACCACGTTGATCTTGCCCCACGCGTCGTCGGTGTACGGGTGGTCGTCGCGCGTGTGGCCGCCGCGGCTCTCCCTCCGCTCGAGCGCGCCCAGGGTGCAGCACTCGGCCACGGTGAGCAGCGAGGCGAGATCGAGCGCCGTGTGCCAGCCGGGGTTGTAGGTCCGTCCGCCGTCGATGCGGGTCCGCCGCGCGCGCGCTTTCAGGGCTTCGATCCGCTTCAGGGCTTCCCGCAGCTCGTGCTCCGTGCGGATGAGCCCGACCAGCTCCTGCATCGTGTCCTGAAGATCGGCCTGGATGGCGTACGGGTTCTCGCCGCCGCTCCGCGAGAACGGCTCGAGCATGTCGCGGGCGATCGACTCCACCTGGCGCGACTCGACCGTCAGCGGACCGCCGAAGTCCTTGGCGTAGAGCGCCGCGTAGAGTCCGGCCCGCCGGCCGAACACCAGGAGGTCGGAGAGCGAGTTCCCGCCGAGTCGGTTCGAGCCGTGCATGCCGCCCGCCACCTCGCCGGCCGCGAACAGCCCCTTCACGGTCGTCGCCGTGGTGTCGGCGTCGACCCGGACACCACCCATGATGTAGTGACAGGTCGGCCCGACTTCCATCGGCTCCTTGGTGATGTCGACGCCGGCCAGCTCCTTGAACTGGTGGTACATGGACGGCAGCCGCTTGCGGATGTAGTCGGCCGGGCGACGGGTGTTGATGTCGAGGAAGACGCCGCCGTGCGGGCTCCCGCGCCCGCCCTTGAGCTCGGCGTTGATCGCGCGGGCGACCTCGTCGCGCGGGAGCAGGTCGGGCGTGCGCCGGTTGTTCTTCTTGTCCGCGTACCAGCGGTCGGCTTCGGCCTCGTTGTCGGCCGTCTCGCCCTTGAAGAACTCGGGGATGTAGTTGAACATGAAGCGCTCGCCCTTGTTGTTCTTGAGCGTCCCCCCGTCGCCGCGCACGCCCTCGGTCACGAGGATGCCGCGCACCGAAGGCGGCCACACCATGCCGGTCGGGTGGAACTGGACGAACTCCATGTCGATCAGATCGGCGCCCGCCCACAGCGCGAGCGACTGCCCGTCACCCGTGTACTCCCACGAGTTGGACGTGATCTTCCAGGCCTTCCCGACGCCGCCGGTCGCCAGCACGACGGCCTTGGCCTTGAAGAGGACGAGCTTCCCGGTGTCCCGCCAGTACCCGAACGCGCCGCACACGCGGTCGCCGTCCGTGAGGAGGCGCTCCACCTTGCACTCCATGTAGACGTCGAGGCCCTGGTGGATGCCGTGGTACTGGAGCGTCCGGATCATCTCCAGGCCGGTGCGGTCGCCGACGTGAGCCAGGCGCGCGTAGCGGTGGCCGCCGAAGTCCCGCTGGAGAATGCGCCCGTCCTTGGTGCGATCGAACAGGGCGCCCCACCGCTCCAGCTCGAGCACGCGCTCGGGCGCCTCCTGGGCGTGGAGCTGCGCCATCCGCCAGTTGTTGAGCATCTTGCCGCCGCGCATGGTGTCGCGGAAGTGCACCTGCCAGTTGTCCTCCGGCCAGACGTTGCCGAGCGCCGCGGCGATCCCGCCTTCCGCCATGACCGTGTGCGCCTTGCCGAGGAGCGACTTGCAGACGAGGCCCACCGACACGCCCTGCGCCGCGGCCTCGATCGCCGCGCGCAGCCCGGCGCCGCCGGCGCCGATCACCAGAACGTCGTGCTCGTGTGTCTCGTAGTCCTGATTCGCCATCAGATGATCCTCAGGTCTCGGATGACCCCCATCGAGACGAGCCGGATATAGAGGTCGGTCAGCCCGACGCTCCCGAGCGAGAGCCAGGCGTACAGGGGGTGGCGCTCGTTCAGGCGCGTCAGGAAGTGCCAGACCCGGTAGCGCGCGGGCGCCTTCGAGAACACGTCGAGATGGCCGCCGCAGACGTGGCGGCAGGAGTGGCACGAGAAGGTGTAGGCGGCCAGGAAGAGCACGTTGATCCACATGACGATGGTGCCCACGCCGATGCCGAAGCCATTGGGGAACTTGAGGGCGAGCAGCGCGTCCCAGGTCAGCATCACGATGAAGAGCACCGCGACGTACCACGTGTACCGGTGGAAGGCTTGCAGGATCAGCGGGAACCGTGTCTCACCGGTGTATCCCCGCTTCGCGTCCGGAACGGCGCACGCGGGTGGTGCCAGCCAGAAGGAGCGATAGTAGGCCTTGCGGTAGTAGTAGCACGTCAGGCGGAACAGGCCCGGGCCCGAGAGGATCAGGAACGCCGGCGAGAGGAGGCCGATCACGGGGAGATGGATATCCGACAACCCCCCGCCGAAGGTTGGATGCGCGCACGAACGGTAGAGACAGGGCGAGTAGAACGGCGACAGGTACGGCGGGACATAATAATGCGCGTTCTGCATGGCCGCCCACGTCGAGTAGACGATGAACGTGCCGAGCACGGCGGCGACCGTGACCGGCAAGGCCCACCACGCATCCGTTCTCAGGTGCGGCGCCGCGATGGGGGGCCGCGTCTGGCCGATCGCCCGACTGCTCATGTCTCCTCCCGTGCGTAGGCCTTCATCCCGGCCTGATAGAGATCTCCACCGTGGCAGTCGTTGACGACGATGGCCGGAAAGCCCTCGACCTCCAGACGGCGGATCGCCTCGGTGCCGAGGTCCTCGTAGGCCACGATCTCGACGCGCTTGACGAACCGGGAGAGCACGGCGCCGGCGCCGCCGATCGCGCCGAAGTAGACGCCCCGGTATTGCCGCAGGGCGTCCTTCACCGGCTGCGAGCGCGCGCCCTTCCCCATCGTGGCCTTGAGCCCCAGTCGGAGCAGCGCGGGCGTGAACTTGTCCATCCGCCCGCCGGTCGTGGGCCCGATCGACCCGACGACCTCGCCGGGCCGCGCCGGCGACGGCCCGGTGTAGTAGATGATCTGCCCCCGGACGTCGATCGGCAGGGTCTCACCCTTCTCGATGAGCGGGTACAGGCGCCCGTGCGCCGCGTCGCGCGCCGTGTACAGCACGCCGGTGATCCGCACGCGGTCACCGGCTCTCAGCGACTCGACGTCCGCGTCCGAAAGCGGTGGCCCAACCTCCTTGACCCCGTCCCCCGCCACCTTAACCACGACCGAAGCCAACCCGGGCGCGGTCGGCGCGCGGGGCGGAGGGGGTGCCTGGACCCGTTCCCGAGCCGCAGCGACGGACGCCGCGCGCCCGGATGGAGCCCAGCCGTCGCGGGGCAGCGCACGCGTGCCGCGTGGTCCAGGCACCCCCTCCGCCCCGCGCGCCGACCGCGCCCGTCATAGCGTGACTTCCTTGTGCCGATGGGCATGGCATTCGATCGTCACCGCAACCGGCAGCGACGTGATGTGGCAGGGGTAGGTGACGACGTGGATCCCGAGCGCGGTGGTGTCGCCGCCATACCCCTGGGGACCGATGCCGAGGCGGTTGGCGCGCTCGAGCAGCTCCTTCTCCAGCGCGTCGAGGGTCGAATCGGGATTGGGCGA
>DASPZZ010000273.1:0-65197 GCA_035635995.1 Binatia bacterium
CGGCTGGGTGCACGTGGCGCCCGCGGCGCTCGGCGTCCAGAGAGCCGCCAGCATCAGCGCGACGGCGACCCATGCTCTCACCGCCGAGCCCTCAGGGCACGAGCATCGCGGTCAGCGCGCTGACGTCCTCGAGCGTGTCGACCTCGTCCACCGCATCGACGATTTTCCGGGCGTGCGACTCGCCGAGGATCGGGGTGGTGAGCGCCACGAACTTGGCCGTCAGCTCGTCGCGGGGCACCGGGCTCAACGCGTCCCCACGAACCACCGTCGTCGTCTCCTCGAGCGTCCGCCCGTCGCGCAGCATGAGCCGTACGCGCGCCGTCGGCGCGTCGGCCCGGCGCGGCGACATCGCGGCGTCGGTGCCGACCTCGACCCGCCGCGCGAGATCACGGATGCGGTCGTCGGCGAGCGCCGGCGAGTCGAACGCCGCGGGATCGGTCCGGCCGAGGACGAGCGCCGCCGCGACGGCCCAGGGGATGGAGAACCGGGCGGCGAGCGAGCTCGCCGGCGCGGGATCGCCCATCCGCACGGCGAACGGAATCGTGACGATCTCCACCTTCTCGACGTGGTCGCTCACGATTCGATGGGCGCGGCGGAGCGCCATCACCGCGTCCAGGGCGAAGTGGTTGAACCGGCAGCAGGCGTGAAGCTTGAAATAGTTCTGCTCGATCCGGTACGACCCGCGCGCCACGTCGGCGCGCGCGAGCGCGTCGAGGCCGGAGACGACGAGTACGGCGTCGAACCGATCTGCGAGGATCGTGCCGTAGACATCCGACGGCGCGTCGGCGAGGCCCGTGAACCCGCAGCGCTGGAGCTCGACGGCGAGGAGGCCCTGGAAGGCCGAGCGGCCCGGGTAGAGGTTGCGGATCGTCGCGCCGTCGAGCGCGGGCGTCCACGTGTTGGCCGGGCTCATCGAGGCCGCGAGGTTGATGACCGCGCGGATCGTCTCGGCGGGTGCCTTGGCCAGCTTCGCGACGGCGACGGCGGTGCTGATCGTCCCCCAGGTTCCGTGCGAGTGCACGTTCGCGCGCGCCGTGGTCGCGCCGCCGATCCGCGAGCCGACTTCGTAACCCGTCACGAGGCTCTCGACCAGCCGCCGGCCGTCGAGGCCGCGCTCCTCGGCGACGGCGAGCGCCCCCGGAATCACGTGGATCGCCGGATGTCCGCCGCCGAGACGGCTCCCCTCGTCGACCTCGAGCGCGACGCCGGCGGTGGCGTTGGTCAGGGCGGCCCAGAACGAGTCGGCCTTCGCGCGGTGGCCGAGCAGCGTCGCCCTGCCGTGGGGCGAACGGGCGGCGGCCAGTCGCGCGAGCTCGCCGTTCTCGGGCAAGGCGCTTCCGGCGACGATGGCGCCGAGCGTGTCGAGCAGCACGAGCTTGGCGGCCGCGACCGTGGAGGCGGGCAGGGCCTCGAAGCGGGTGGCGGCGACGAAGGCCGAGAGCCGGTCGAGGTAGTCCACCATGCTCGATCCGCTCAGGCGACGGCGCCGGCGATCGGGGGAGTCGGGCCCCGGCGAGGCAGAAACCGGCCGTAGCCCGGCTTCTGTTCGAGCTCGCCCGACGGGTTCAGCATCACCTGGCCGCGCACGAGCGTCATCCACGCTCGGCCGCGCACCCGCCAACCTTCGTACGGCGTGAAGCCGGCGATGCCGAGGTGCTGCGCCTGCTGGATGGTCCACTCGGGCGTCGGGTCCCAGATCGTCAGATCGGCGTCGGCGCCGGGGCGGATCACGCCCTTGCGGGGCCAGAGGCCGAAGACGCGCGCCGGGTTCTCGGACATCACGCGGGCCAGCCACGTGGCGGGCAGCCCGCGCTTGGCCACGCCCTCGCTCCAGGCGAGCGGTGCCAGCGTCTCGAGCGACGGCGCGCCGAACGGGATCGGCTTGCCCGCGGCGTCCACGAAGATGTTCTTCCGCCCCGGCTCCTTCGCGGCGGGGACGCGCGGCGAGTGGTCGCTCGCGAGGTTGGCGATGAAGCCCTGGACCGAGCCTTCCCAGAGGGCGGCGCGGTCCGGCCCGTCGGCGGGACGGAGCGGCGGGCCGATCTTGGCGAAGGGCCCGAGCCGCTCCATCTCCTTGTCGGTGAGCAGCAGATACTGCGGGCAGGTCTCGCACCACACCTTCTGCCCCTCGGCCTGGGCGCGCTTGATGCGCTCGAGGCCGAGCTTCGTCGACAGATGCACGACGTACACGGGGCAGCCGGTGAGGCGCCCGATGAGGATCGCGCGGTTGATCGCCTCCTCCTCGGTCCAGTCCGGACACGTCGGCGGGAAGTCGGTCGGCGCCGTGCGACCTTCGGCGATCGCCTTGTCCTCCAGGTAGCAGAGGACGTCGCCGTTCTCGCAGTGGAGCTGGCAGAGGCCGCCGAGCGCGGCGAGCCGCTCCATCGTCTTGGCGATGAACTCGTCGGAGACCATGCGCTTGCCGCGCTTCTTGTACGTCATGAAGAGCTTGATCGACGAGACGCCCATGCCGAAGGCCTCGGGAATCCCCTCGAGGATGTACGGCTCGTGGTTCAGGATGAAGTGAAAGCCGAAGTCGAGCACCGAGAGTGACTCGGCCTCTTCGCGCAGGCGCGCGACCGCCTTGGGCAGCGTCTCGCCCTCGTCGTAGGTGACAAAGGGCAGGAGGGTGGTGAGCCCGGTGCGCGCCGCCGCGAGCGGCGCCGTCCGCCAGTCGTCGTACTCCGGGCCGACGTGGAGGTGGCAGTCGATGAGGCCCGGCAGCACGAGCTTGCCGGAGGCGTCGATCACGCGGTCGGCGGGCGGAAGCACCGACTCGGGCCCGATCGCGACGATCTTGTCGCCCCGGATCGCGACCGCGGCCTCGACCACGTCCGTGCTCGTCACCACCTGGCCGCCGCGGACGACGACGTCGACTCCGGAGGCGCTCATCGATTCGGCTCCTTCTCGGTCACGGGCTGGAGCAGCCGCCCGTAGTGCTGCGGCTGACGACGCCCGAGGAAGTTCCAGCGCTTCCGGAGGGGCCCCATCTGCTCGAGGTCGATCCGCGCCACCACGAGCTCGTCGCCGCGCGTCGCCGCTCGCGCGAGCACCTGGCCCTGCGGGTCGATGAGGCAGGAGCCGGCGATCAGCTCGACGCCGTCCTCCACGCCGGCCTTGGCGACGCCGACCACGAAGCAGAGGTTGGCGTAGGCGCCGGCGCGCATGCAGAGCTCGTTGAGGTCGAGCGCCAGCGCCGAGATCGGCGTGTTGTACCCGATGAGGATGATCTCGGCGCCCTGAAGGGCCAGCGCGCGATAGCTCTCCGGGTAGCGGCGGTCCTGGCAGATCGCGACGCCGACCCTGGCGCCGACGGCGTCGAAGACCCGATAGCCGGTGTCGCCGTGCGCGAAGTAGTAGGGCTCGTAGACCTGGGCGAAGCCGTCGGCGGCCTTCGTGCCCGGCAGGTGGATCTTGCGGAACGTTCCGCACAGGCGCCCGTCGCGGTCGGTGAGGAGCGCCGTGTTGAAGTATTTGCCGTCGGCCTTCTCGCAGAAGCCCACGTGCACGGCGACGCGCGCGTCGACGGCGCGACGCAGGAGCGGCTCGAGCGCCTTCGGTGGCATTTCGCTCTCGAAGAACTGGTCGAAGTCGGAGCGGATGCGCTTGGGGAAGTACGTCGTCAGCGCCATCTCGGGGTAGACGATCAGCTCCACGCCGTCGCGCGCCGCCGCCTCGAGGAGCGCCAGCATCCGTTCGACGATCGCCTCGCGCGGCGTGCCGTCCTGGTTGGGACCCATCTGAGCAGCGGCGACCTTCAGATAGCGGGGCATCGTGTTCTCCTCTCGGGGCGGCTCGTCTGAACGTCCATCCGCTCGAGATTCTACCCGAGCCCGACGACCTCGTCAGGTCGGGCGGAATGCTTGACAACCCGGCCGGCGGGGTGGCAAATGTCCTGGCAGGAGGCTCAGACCATGCGCAGAATCCTCGCGCTCGTTCTGGCCGCGACCCTTCTGATCAGCCTGACGGCGCCAGTGGCCGAAGCCGGCGGCTCGACGGCGACGAACGTCGCGCTCGGGCTCGCTTCGTTTGCCGTGTTCAATCAGCTCGTCGGCGGCTTCTATTACCCGAGGTACGCCTACGCGACTCCGGCCTATTACTATCCGACCTATCCGGCCTATCCGACGTACGCGGCCTATCCGGCGTACCCGTCGTATTCCACCGTCGTCTACGTCCAGGCTCCGGCGCCCGCGCCGGCTCCGGCCCAGCAATACGCCAACGTGGTTCAGTATCCGCACGGGCGCTACGAGCTTCGTGGAGATGGGATCAGGACGCCGTATCAGTGGGTCTGGATCCCGAATCCGCCGCCCCCGCCGCCGGCGGCGCCCCCGGCACCCAAGGACCAGTAGCCCGGACTACTCGGCCGCCAGCCGGTAGCCGACGCCCGGCTCCGTCAGCAGATAGCGCGGCCGGGCCGGCTCGGCCTCGAGCTTGTGACGCAAGTGCGCCATGTACACGCGGGCGTAGTGGGCCTGCTCGGTGTGCGAGGGGCCCCACACCTCCCGAAGCAGCTGCTGATGCGTGACGACCTTTCCCGCGTGGTGAACGAGCGTCGTCAAGAGCTTGTACTCGACCGGGGTGAGATGGACTTCCTTTTCGTTCACCAGCACCTGGCGGTGCAGCTGATCGACGCGTAGCCCGCCCACCTTGAAGACGGCGTCGTCTCCCTCGTGGGAAGCGCCCGCGGTGTGGCGGAGCGCCACCCGGATCCGCGCCAGAAGCTCGCCGGCGCCGAAGGGCTTGCTCACGTAGTCGTCGGCGCCGGCGTCGAGCGCCGTGACCTTGTCGCGCTCCTGCCCGCGGGCGGAGAGCACGATGATCGGGACGTCCGTCCACTCGCGAATGTGGCGGATGACGTCGAGACCGTCCGTGTCGGGCAACCCCAGGTCGATGATGACGACGTCGGGCTGGCGAGAGCCGACCTCCACCACGCCGTCGGCTCCCGTCGCCGCCTCGAAGAGCCGGTAGCCCTGGCCCGTCAGCGTCGCCCGTAGAAATCGCCGGATCTGCGGCTCGTCCTCGATGAGGACGACGACGGGATCAGGCATCGGCGGGCACCGAGGCCGGTGGCTTGCCCGCCAGCGGCAGCGTGAAGAGGAACGCCACGCCGCCCTCCGGCAGATTCTGCGCCCAGATGTGCCCGCCGTGCGCCTTGACGATGCCCTGACAGATCGCCAGACCGAGGCCGGCGCCCCGGCCGCCCGTCGGCAGGCCGCGATAGAACTTCTCGAAGACCTTGTCCTCCTCGCCGCGTGGCAGCCCCGGCCCTCGGTCGGCGACCTCGACCGTGACGGCTTCATCGGTGGCGGTCGCCATGATGCGGATGGGGCTGGCGCTCGGCGTGTACTTGATAGCGTTGTCGAGGAGATTGACCAGCACCTGCTCGACGAGGACGTCGTCGATCGGCACCAGTGGCAGGTCGGGCGGCACGCGGGTGTCCACGCGCCGATCGGCGAGCCGCTTGCCCAGGCGGCTCAGCGCCGCGCCGATCACCTCTTCCAGCGGGTGCCACTCCTTGCTGAGCTGCAGCGCGCCCGATTCGAGGCGCGTCATCTCGAGAAGGTTCTGGACGAGTCGATTGAGCCGGTCGGCCTCCTCGCGAATGGACTCGAGCAGCTCGTGCCGTGTCCGGGCGTCGAGGCGCTCGCCGGATTCCAGGATTGTGCTGGCCGCCCCCGTGATCGTGGCCAGCGGTGTTCGGAGGTCGTGCGAGACCGAGCTGAGCAGAGAATTCCGGAGGCGTTCCGTCTCGATCCGGACCTGAGCCTGCTGGGCCTCGTCGGCCAGGTGCGCCCGCTCGATGGCGAGCGCGGTCTGATTGGCGAACGTCTCGAGCTGGTGCAGCTGCTCGGGCGCGTCGAGGGCGTGGCGATCCGCGGGGCGAATCCCGAGCGCCCCGACCGGCCCGCGCGGAGCGACGAGCGGCAGGTACAGCGCCGACGCCCCGGGCAGCGTGGCCGTGCCCAGGCCCGCGGCCTGGCGATGCTCGTAGACCCAGCGCCCGACGCCCAGCTCGTTGGCGTCGACCGCGAACTGGCTGCCGCTCCAGGCGGTCAAGACCCCGGCGTCTCCGGGCAGCAGCACGACCACCGGGCTGCGGAAGACCTCGCCGATGTGACGCACGGCGATCTTCAACAGCTCGTCCACGCCGCGCGTGCTCGCCAGCTCGCGACTCAGGGCGTAGAGCGCCGCCGTCCGCTGCTCGCGCTGGCGCGCAGCCTCCGCCTGCATGCGGATGCGCGCCGCGAGATTGCTGGTCACGATCCCCACGAGCAGCATCACCAGGAAGGTGAACACGTAGCGTACGTCGGAGACCGCGAACGTGAAGACGGGCGGCACGAAGAGGAAATCGAGGGCGCCGACGCTCAGGACGGAAGCGACCAGCGACGGCCCGCGGCCGTAGCGCGTCGCGACCACGACGATGCCGAGCAGGTACACCATGACGAGATCGGCGAGCTCGAAGAACGGGAGCGTCAGCCACGCGACGCCGCTCGCCAGCGCGACGACGGTCGTCGCCCAGCCGTAGGGGGCCCAGTCGGTCGGGATCGCGCGCCGCAGGACGGGCGCGATGGGCGCGGCATCCTCCCGACCGCCGCTGATGACTTCGATGTTGATGTCGCCGCTGCCCTTGACGAGCGCGTCCACGATCGAGCCGATCACGATCCGCTTCCACAGCGGACGGCGGGGCTTGCCCACGACGATCTTCGTCACGTTGCGATCGCGCGCGAACGCCAGGATCGCTTCGCTCATCTTCTGTCCGGGCAGCGTGACGACTTCGGCGCCGAGCTGTTCGGCCAGACGCAGCGTCTGGGTGACCCGATCGCGCACGTTGGCCGGGAGCCGGAGCTGCGCCGGCGTCTCGACGTACGCGGCGACCCACGGCGCGCCGAGCCGATCCGCCATGCGCTTGGCGGCCCGGACGAGCCGGGCCGAGTCCGGACCGGGACTGATGCACACCAGGAGCCGCTCGGCCGTGGGCCAGACCTTTCCGATCGCGTGCTCGTGCATGTAGACGCGCATCTGCGCGTCCACCCGCTCGGCGGTGCGGCGGAGCGCGAGCTCGCGCAGCGCGATCAGGTTGCCCTTGCGGAAAAAGTTCCGGATGGCCTCCTGAGCCTGGTCCGGCATGTAGACCTTGCCGTCCTTGAATCGCTCCAGGAGCTCGTCGGGCGGCAGGTCGATCAGCTCGAACTCGTCGGCCTGCTCGAGCACCGAGTCCGGCACCGTCTCCCGCACCACCACGCCGGTGATCTTGGCGACGACGTCGTTGAGGCTCTCGAGGTGCTGGACGTTGACGGTCGTGTACACGTTGATACCGGCGTCGAGGAGCTCGAGCACGTCCTGCCAGCGCTTGGCGTGGCGGGACCCCGGCGCGTTCGTGTGTGCGAGCTCGTCGACGAGGATCAGGGCGGGACGGCGCGCCAGCGCGCCGTCGAGGTCGAACTCGCGCAGCGTGGCCCCATGGTACTCGGCGAGCCGGGCGGGAAGGATCTCGAGGCCCGCGAGGAGCGCATCGGTCTCGGCCCGCCCGTGGGTCTCGACGTATCCGACGACCACGTCGACGCCGTCGGCGCGCTGCTCGCGCGCGGCGTCGAGCATGGCGTACGTCTTGCCGACACCGGCGGCGGCGCCGAAGAATACCTTCAGCGCGCCGCGTCGCTTGCGCGCTTCCTCGTCCTTGACGCGGGCCAGCAGCGCATCGGGATCAGGTCGTTCCCCCGCCACGCCCATAGTGTAGCGCCCGCCGCCCGCGTGGGTCGAATGCTGGGTCCGGCCGCCGTTCACGCGGGGCGTCGAGCGTCGGGGCGCCGTGGCTCACGACGTGGTGTCGTCGCCGCGCGCCGCGGCGACGATTCCATTCGTCCAGCTCGAGCGCCACCCGGTTGTGCCGCCGCCAGAGCGACATCAGCGCGAACGCCGCGATGACCACGACGATCTGGAGAACGCCGCGCAGGCCTCCGGCTGCGTAGGTCTCGAGCAGGGCCAGCAGGCCCACCAGCAGCACGCCGATGGTGTACAGGAGCCACCAGGTCGGACGCTTGTCGCTCGGCTCTCGTGTCATGGACGATCCTCCTCTCCTCATGACACAGCCGGGAGGGGTCAAGCCGGCGTCAAACTCTGGGCGGTCTGCGTTAAGAGCGAGTCAATGCGGTGGAAATGTCTCGCCCGACTCCACGACTTTCGCATTCTTGCGGAATTCGTTGCCGTCGAACTGACACCGCGTTCCATGTGGTCGTCAAAACAGCGAGTCAGGTGAAGGGCACCAGCACACGGGAGAAGAGCTATGAAGTCCCAAGCCTGCTGGATAACCGGGTTAACACGCGCTTGACGCCCGCGATGCTGGTTTTGACGACTTCTTGACGTCCGGCAGCCCTAAGCTGAGTTGCGTGCGATTGGTAAGGACAGGAGGCGGCGATGAGCGACTTCTTCTATCTGGGACTCAGCGTGCTGTTCTTCGCGCTCACCTGGGCCTTCGTCAAGCTCTGTGAGCGCGTGTAGGAGGCTTCCATGCCACTGCTCTACGTAGTCGGCGGCGTCGTGTCGTTGGGGCTCCTGGCCTATCTGGTGCTGGCGCTGCTCAAGCCGGAGCTCTTCGCATGACCGGCAACGCAGTCCTCCAGCTCGTGCTCTATATGGTCGTTCTCCTGGCACTGGCCAGGCCGCTCGGCGCCTTCATGGCGCGGGTGTACGAAGGCCGACCGTGCGGGCTCGACACGGCGCTCGGCTGGCTCGAACGCCTCATCTATAAGGTCGCCGGCGTCCGGCCCGGCACGGAGATGGGCTGGAAGACCTACGCCGGGACCATGCTCCTCTTCAACCTCGCCGGCCTCCTGGTGGTCTACGCGCTCCAGCGGCTGCAGGGCGCGCTGCCGCTGAATCCCCAGGAGCTCGGCGCGGTGTCGCCGGATTCGTCGTTCAACACCGCCGTCAGCTTCGCGACCAATACCAACTGGCAGGGCTACGGCGGCGAGACGACGATGAGCTACCTCACGCAGATGCTGGCGCTCGCCGTCCAGAACTTCGTGTCGGCGGCCACGGGCATGGCGGTCGTCGTGGCGCTGATCAGGGGATTTGCGCGCCGCTCGGCCGAGACGATCGGCAACTTCTGGGTGGACCTCACGCGGACCACCCTCTACATCCTGCTGCCGCTCTCGTTCGTCTTCGCGCTGGTTCTCGTGTCGCAGGGCGCGGTGCAGACCTTCGGCCCGCCGGCCAAGGCCGCCGTCGTACAGCCGACCGAGTACGACGAGCCCGTTGCCGACAAGGACGGCAAGCCGGTTCTCGACGAGAAGGGGCAGCCGAAGACCAAGAAGGCCAAGCTGACCGAGCAAGTCATCGCGGTGGGGCCGGTCGCGTCTCAAATCGCGATCAAGCAGCTCGGGACCAACGGCGGCGGCTTCTTCAACGTGAACTCGGCGCATCCGTTCGAGAACCCGACGCCACTCTCGAACTTCCTCGAGCTGCTGGCTATTCTGCTCATCCCGGCCGCGCTCTGCTACACGTTCGGGGTGATGGTCGGGGACACGCGCCAGGGCTGGGCGGTGCTGGCGGCGATGACCGTCATCTTCGTGGGCCTGCTGGTCGTCTGCGTGGTCGCCGAGCAGAACGGCCACGTGTTCGTGAAGCAGGGCGTCGACCACACCGCCACCGCGCTTCAGTCGGGCGGCAACATGGAAGGCAAGGAAGTGCGGTTCGGCATCGCGAACTCGGCCCTCTGGGCGACCGCCACGACCTCGGCCTCGAACGGGTCGGTCAACGCCATGCACGACTCCTTCACACCAATCGGCGGGCTCGTGCCGATGTGGCTGATCCAGCTCGGCGAGGTCGTCTACGGCGGTGTCGGCTCCGGCCTCTACGGCATGCTGATGTTCGCCGTGATCGCCGTCTTCGTGGCCGGGCTGATGGTCGGCCGCACGCCGGAGTACCTCGGCAAGAAGATCGAGGCCTACGAGATGAAGATGTCGTCGCTGGTGATCCTCATCACGCCGGCGCTGGTGCTGATCGGCACGTCCATCGGCGTCGTCACCGCCGCCGGCAAGGCCGGGATCGCCAACCCCGGGATCCACGGGTTCAGCGAGATCCTCTACGCCTTCTCCTCGGCGTCCAACAACAACGGCAGCGCCTTCGCCGGGCTCTCCGCCAACACGCCGTTCTACAACACGGCGCTCGGGCTCTGCATGCTGTTCGGCCGGTACTGGCTCGCGATCCCCGTGCTCGCGATCGCGGGGTCGCTCGCGCGGAAGAAGATCGTCCCGGCCGGCGCCGGCACGCTGCCCACCCACACCCCGTTGTTCGTCGGGCTACTGGTCGGCGTGGTGCTCCTTGTCGGTGCGCTGACGTTCGTCCCGGCGCTGGCGCTCGGGCCGATCGTGGAGCATCTCAACCTGATCGCGGCCCAAGTGAGGTGACGAGGGTCATGGCTGGCACGGTGAAAGCGCGCGCGCTCTTCGACGCGGCGATCGTCTGGCAGGCGATCGTCGACTCGTTCGGCAAGCTGACGCCCCGGCGTCAGGTGCGGAACCCGGTCATGTTCGTGGTGTACGTCGGGTCGATCCTGACGACGCTCCTGTGGTTCCAGGCCGTGGTCGGCAAGGGCGAGGCGCCGGCCTGGTTCATCTTCTGGGTGTCGGTCTGGCTCTGGTTCACGGTGCTGTTCGCCAACTTCGCCGAGGCCATGGCCGAGGGGCGAGGCAAGGCCCAGGCGGCATCTCTCCGGAAGGCGCGGCGCGACCTGCAGGCCAAACGGCTGGCGCGGCCCGAGCGTAGCGCCAGGTACGAGGTCGTGGCCGCCTCGGCACTGCGCAAGGGTCACGTCGTGCTGGTCGAGGCCGGCGAGTTCATCCCCGCCGACGGCACGGTCGTCGAGGGCGTCGCCTCGGTGAACGAGGCCGCGATCACGGGCGAGAGCGCCCCGGTCATCCGCGAGAGCGGCGGCGATCGCAGCTCCGTGACCGGCGGCACGGTGGTGCTGTCAGATTGGCTCATCGTGGAAGTCGGTGCGAATCCGGGCGAGGCGTTCCTGGATCGGATGATCAACCTCGTCGAAGGCGCCAAGCGGCAGAAGACGCCGAACGAGATCGCGCTCGATATCCTGCTGGCGGCGATGACCATCATCTTCCTGCTGGCCACCGCGACGCTGCTGCCGTTTTCGCTCTACGCCGTGGGGGCCGCCGGGCAGGGGACGCCGGTGACGGTGACCGTGCTGGTGGCGCTCCTCGTGTGCCTGATCCCGACCACGATCGGCGCGCTCCTGTCGGCGATCGGCATCGCCGGCATGGACCGCATGATCCAGAAGAATGTCATCGCCATGTCGGGCCGCGCCGTCGAGGCGGCGGGCGACGTGGACGTGCTCCTGCTCGACAAGACCGGGACCATCACGCTCGGGAACCGCCAGGCGACTCAGTTCTTCCCCGCGCCGGGGGTCGCCGAGCGAGATCTCGCCGACGCCGCGCAGCTGGCGTCGCTCGCCGACGAGACTCCTGAGGGCCGCAGCATCGTCGTCCTTGCGAAAGAGAAGTACGGGATTCGCGAGCGCGACGTCGAGAAGCTCGGCGCCACCTTCGTGACGTTCACCGCCCAGACACGGATGAGCGGGGTCGACCTGAACGGCCGCCGGGTCCGCAAGGGCGCGGCGGACGCGATCGAGAGCCACGTGAAGCAGATGGGCGGCGAGGTTCCCGCGGAGATCCGCGCCGCCGTCGACACCATCTCGAAGTCGGGCGCCACGCCGCTCGTCGTCGCCGACGGTGCCCGGGTGCTCGGCGCCATCCAGCTGAAGGACATCGTCAAGGGCGGCATCCGGGAGCGGTTCGGCGAGCTGCGGCGAATGGGGATCAGGACCGTCATGATCACCGGCGACAATCCGTTGACGGCGGCCGCCATCGCCGCCGAGGCCGGGATCGACGACTTCCTGGCCCAGGCGACTCCCGAAACGAAGCTCAAGCTCATCCGCGACGTCCAGGCCGAGGGGCGGCTGGTCGCGATGACGGGCGACGGCACCAACGACGCGCCGGCGCTTGCCCAGGCCGACGTCGCGGTCGCCATGAACTCCGGCACCCAGGCGGCCAAGGAAGCCGGCAACATGATCGACCTCGACTCCAACCCCACCAAGCTCCTCGAGGTCGTCGAGACGGGCAAGCAGATGCTGATGACGCGCGGCGCGCTCACGACGTTCAGCATCGCGAACGACGTCGCCAAGTACTTCGCGATCATCCCGGCCGCGTTCGCGACGACCTATCCGGCGCTCGCGGCGCTCAACATCATGCGGCTCGCGACGCCGCAGAGCGCGATCCTGTCCGCCGTCATCTTCAACGCGCTCATCATCGTCGCCCTGATCCCGCTGGCGCTGAAGGGCGTGCGCTACCGCGCCCTCGGCGCCGCCGCCGTCCTGCGCCGTCACGTCTGGATCTACGGCGTCGGCGGCATCATCATCCCGTTCCCGGGCATCAAGCTCGTGGACATGATCCTGGTCGCCCTGGGCCTGGTGTAGAGGAGCCGACGACATGCTTGCTCACGTGCGCGCCGCGATCGTGTCGCTCGTTCTTCTGTCGGTCGTCACCGGCATCGTCTACCCGGCGGTCGTCACGGCCATCGCCCAGGCGGTCTTTCCCCACCAGGCGAACGGCAGCCTGATCGTGAAGGACGGCAAGGCCGTGGGCTCGGCGCTCATCGGCCAGCCCTTCGACGATCCGAGATATTTCTGGGGGCGTCCGTCGGCGACCTCGCCGTTCGGTTACAACGCCGGCGCCTCGGCGGGCTCGAACCTGAGCCCGACGAATCCCGATCTGATCAAGGCGGTGCAGGGGCGCGTCGACGCGCTCCGCGAGGCCGATCCCGGCAACACGGCGCCGGTTCCGGTCGATCTCGTCACCGCCTCGGGGAGCGGGCTCGATCCCCACATCAGTCCCGCCGCGGCGCTCTACCAGGTCGCGCGGGTCGCGAAGGCACGCAAGCTGGACCCGGCGGCGGTGCGGGAGCTGGTGACGCAGCACACCCAGGGACGCTTCCTCGGGATGCTCGGCGAACCGGGCGTGAACGTGCTCGCCCTGAACCTGGCGCTGGACGCGAGCGGGGCAGGTGCGGCGAGATAGCTCGTGAAGAAGAGGTGGTCGTCGCCGCTGGACGACGCCATCCGCATCCGGACGGGCGAGCGCGGCGACGAAGTCGTCTGAAAACGCCCGCAGTCCCTGTAGACTGAAGGACTGCGATGAGCGAATCCGAAACCGACCGACTGCTCGACGCGACGCGGAAGCTCGCCCGAGGGACGGCAGACGCCCGCGAAAGGGCGCTGTTCGAGGAGGCGCATCCGGCCGACCTCGCCGCCGTGCTCCGCCAGCTCCCGCTCGCCGACCAGGTCGCCATCCTCCGCGCGCTGCCGCGGGAGCGAGCCGGCGACCTCATCCCCGAGCTCGATGACCGAGCTCTGCTCGATCTGGTGCGGGTGCTCGACGAGGTCGAGGTCTCGCAGATCCTCGACGAGATGCCCGCCGAGCACGCCGCTGACGTCGTCGAGGAGCTGTCCACCGCCCAGGCGGAAAAGATCCTCGGGCTCATGCAGGAGGCGAAGTCCGAAGAGGTCCAGGAGATCCTCGAGTATCCCGAGCACTCGGCGGGCCGGCTCATGTCGCCGGACTTCGTGGCCGTGCGCGCCGACGCCTCGGTCGAGCATGCGATCAAGCACATCCGCGATTCGGTCTCCTCGGAGCGGGCTTTCGAGCTGTACGTCGTGGACGAGCATAAGCACCTGGTGGGCGTGGTGCCGCTGCGGCGCCTGCTCACCGCCGATCCCACCACCCCGGTGTTCGCGATCCGCGACGAGAACGTCATCAGCGTGACCCCCGAGATGGACCAGGAAGAGGTCGCGCGGATCGTGGCGAAGTACGACCTCGTGGCGATCCCGGTGGTGGACAAGCACAATCACCTGGTCGGCACCATCACCGTCGACGACGTCGTCGACATCGTGCACGAGGAGGCCTCGGAGGACATCTTCCGCATGGCCGGATCGGACGCCGCCGAGCTGGAGCGGCGGTCGCCGCGTCAGGTGGCGCTGATGCGGCTGCCCTGGGTGCTGGCCACCCTCGTGATCGAGCTGCTGGCCGGCGTGATCATCCACTACTTCGATCAGACGCTGAGCAAGGTCATCCTGCTCGCCTCGTTCATGCCGGTGATTCAGGCGATCTCCGGGAACACCGGGCTCCAGTCGGTGACGATGGTGGTCCGCGGTCTTGCGACCGGGCAGGTGCGGGTCGGCCACTGGGGGGAGCCGCTCCGGCGCCAGGTCCAGACCTCGAGCATCCTCGGCGGTATCTGCGCGCTCGTCGTGGGCGTCGTCGGGTGGGTCTGGCACTCGCCGGCCTTCGCGTGCGTGGTGGCCCTCTCGATGTTCATCTCCGTGAATCTTTCGGGCTTCGCCGGGACGACGATCCCCATGCTGTCCAAGAGCCTCGGGTTCGATCCGGCGATCACCGCGGGCCCCTTCGAGACGGCCTTTCAGGACGTCCTGGGTGTGACGATCTTCCTCTCGCTGGCGACCGCGCTCCTGCACTGGCTCACCTGAGCCGGCGGCGACGGGCCAGCCGACCCAGCCTCTACCGGGCGACTTCCTCCAGCTTCTCGTCGCCCAGGCCGGGCTCGTCGGCCTCGAGTCGCACATGGACCCGCCGGCGCCGAGCGTGACACGTCGAGCCTCAAGCCGGCGTCAAGAACACGCGGGCCGACGTTAAGAATTCGTAAAAATCGAGTTCCGCGGCGCCACCCGCTTGCGCTCGGCGTAGAGTTCTTCCTGGCGTATGCGACTTACCCTCGTGAAGCGCCTCCTCCTCGGCGCGCCGATGCCGCTCGCCCAGGCCCGGCACGAGCGCCTGAGCAAGACGGTCGCGCTCGCGGTGTTCGCCTCCGACCCGCTGTCGTCGGTGGCCTACGCGACCGAGGAAATCCTGCTGGTGCTCATCCTCGCCGGCAGCGCCGCCCTCAGCTACTCGCTGCCCGTGGCCCTCGGCATCGCCGCGCTGCTGGCCGTGGTGGTCACCTCGTACCGGCAGACGGTCGCGGCGTACCCGCAGGGAGGCGGCGCCTATCTCGTCGCGAAGGACAACCTCGGCCAGTACCCGGCGCTGACGGCAGCCGCGGCGTTGCTGGTGGACTACGTGCTGACCGTCTCCGTGTCCGTCGTCGCCGGCATCGCGGCCCTGACCTCGGCGCTGCCCTGGCTTCATCCCTACCGGGTCGTCCTGAGCATTCTAGCGGTAACCGGGATAGCGCTGGGAAACCTCCGCGGTGTTCGGGAATCCGGCCGGATGTTCGCCGCGCCCACCTACTTCTTCGTGGCGAGCATGCTCGTCATGATCGCCTACGGCCTCGTCGGCGCCTTGTTCGACTGGCTGCCCGAGGCTCCGTACGAGCCCCATCCGCCGGGTCTCGAGGGCGTCGGCCTGTTCCTGCTCCTGAGAAGCTACGCCGCCGGTTGCACCGCGCTGACCGGAGTCGAGGCCGTCTCCAACGGCGTCCAGGCGCTCAAGCCTCCCGAAGGACGGAACGCTCAGACCGTCATGACGGCGCTCGGCATCATCTCGATCGCGATGTTCCTCGGGATCACGTATCTCGCGTACGATTTCGGGATCATCCCGGGCGGCGCCGAGACCGTCGTGTCGAAGATCGCGCGCCGGGTCTTCGGCACCGGGGCGCTCTATTACTGCGTGCAGGCCTCGACGCTCCTCATCCTCGTCCTCGCCGCCAACACCTCGTACGCCGACTTCCCGCGCCTCTCGTCGATCCTCGCGCGCGACCGCTTCGTACCACGACAGTTCGCGAATCAGGGCGATCGGCTCGTCTTCTCCAACGGGATCCTGATCCTGAGCGGATTCGCGATCATCCTGATCGTGGTCTTCCAGGGCGACACGCACGCGCTCCTGCCGCTCTACGCGATCGGCGTCTTCATCTCGTTCACGCTGTCACAGAGCGGCATGGTGCGGCGCTGGCTGCGCCTTCGGGAAAAGGGCTGGCGCTGGCGCGTGCGGGTCAATGGGGTCGGGGCGGTGGTGACCGGCGTCGTCCTCCTGACGCTCGCGGCCACGAAGTTCGCCGAGGGCGCCTGGATCGTCGTCGTCGTCGTTCCGCTGCTGGTCGGGACCTTCGTCGTCATGCACCGGCACTACGAAGAGGTCGCCGTCGAGTTGACGCTCGACGGCCTCGAGGCCCCGCCCCGGTTCCAGCACACGGTGCTCGTGCTCATCGGCGACGTTCACCGGGGGGTCGTCCGCGTGGTGCAGTACGCGCGGACGCTTGCCCCGACCGCCGCGGTGCGGGCCGTCTACGTCGAGACGGACCCGGTGCGAACGGCGAAGCTCGAGGAGAAGTTGGGCAAGTGGGGACTCGGCGTTCCCCTGGTCGTCCTGACCTCGCCGTATCGGTCGCTCCTGCGTCCGCTGCTGGACTATCTCGACCAGATCCAGGCACGCGGCGACGAGCAGATGGTCACGATCGTGCTCCCGGAGTTCTTGCCGCGGCACTGGTGGCAGCACATCCTGCACAACCAGACGGCCCTGCTCATCAAGGGCGCGCTGCTCTTCCGTAAGAACACGGTCGTCGCCGACGTCCCGTATCTCTTGAAGCGCTGAGCAGAAGCTTCGCTGACCCGCCGTCCCGCGCCGGTCGCGATCCGGTGGTCACGCCTTCTGGGGAATGAATGCGTTGGGGATCACCTCACGACATCCTTCTGCACGCGGCCAATGCCGTCCTCGCCTACTCGGCGGGGGGCTCGCCCAGGCGGTCGAGCAGCTCCTCGGCGCGGCCGATGTACACCGCGGCGTTCACGGTGGTGAACTCGTGGCGCGCCTGGGACGCCTGGGCGATGGCCGCGCAGAGGTCGCCGCGCGCGTGCGCGAGATGGGCAAGGTCGAGCCGCGTGCGCGCGACTTCGAAGCGCGCGCCGTTCACGCTGAAGATTTCGAGGGCCCGTTGAAGGTGGCTGGCGGCATCGCTGAGCGAGCCTGCCGCCAGCGCGGTTCGGCCGAGGCTTCCCTCAGCGTATCCGATGCTGTGCGGGTATCCCGCGTCTCGCGAGAGCGCGAGGCCTTGCTCGCCGAGCGCCCGCGCCTTCTCGAGCCGGCCGGCGCTGCGCTCGGCCTCGCCGAGGATGGCCGTGAAGAGCCCGTGGAACTGACGGAATCCGAACCGGGCCAGCGCGCGCACTGACTCCTCCAGCAGCGGGATCGCGCGCCCCGGGTCCCCCTTCTCGAGCCACACGTAGCCGAGGAACGCGCGGGCGACAGCGCGGTTGAGCGGGTCGGGCGCCACCTTGAGGGCGCCCTCGCAGGCCCGCAGGCCTTCGCCCCAGTCTCCGCGCATGCCGTGGGCGATCCCGGTCATCCAGGACGCGCAGCTCCGGAGCCGCGGGTCGCCGAGCGTCTCGGCAATGGCCGAGGCCTGGCCTTCGGCCGCCAGCACCCGGGCGAACTCCCCGGCGTGGTACCAGTTGATGCCCAGGTGGAAGTACGAGGTCGCCAGCCACCGCGGATCGGCCGGGCTCTCGAGCAGCGTGATCGCCCGCTCGGCCTGGTCCACGCCACGCGCATACTGTCCCGCCCAGGCGGCCTCGATCGCGAGCATGCAGTGCGCCATGCCCTGGAGGACCACGTCGCCGGCGCGCGTCGCCTCGTCCAGAGCGCGCTCGAGGCTGGCCACGGCCCGGGAGTGGTCACCGAGGAAGCTCAGGACATAGCCGACCCGGAAGTGGTAGCGGGCGGCGAGGGCTGGATCGGCCAGGCGGGCGGCGCGCTCTCGGTGCTGCACCAGGAGATCGAGGCTCTCGGGCAGCCTGCCCAGGAAGCTCAGCGACGCGGCCTGGCGCACGACGAGGTCCACGATGAGCGCGTCCCGGCCGTCCTCGGGGAGCTTGGCGGCGTGGGCCAGCGCTGCCCGGCGGGCGGCCACCGCCTCCTCGAGGGCATGGCTGCGCGCGGCCTGGTCCGCGACCCCGGCCAGGGAGCGCACGGCCTTGGGCCACACCTCGGCCTGCACGTAGTGGGTCGCCAGCGCAGCGTGGTGCGGCTCGAGGTCGTCGCCGTGGAGGGCCTCCAGCGCCGAGGCGACCTGACGGTGGAGCAGCCTCCGTCGTGGCGGCAACAACCGATCCGAGACCACCTCGCGAATGCGCTCGTGCATGAGACCGAAGCGCTCCCCTGCTACCATCAGGATATGCCGGCGGACGAGCTCCTCGACCCCGTGGGCCGCGCTTCGCTCGTCGAGCCCGGAGGCCTGGTGCAGCAGCGCGAACTCGAACTCGCGTTCGATCACCGCCGCGACCTGGGCGAGCGCCTGGCCGCGGTCGCTGAGCCGGTCGAGCCTCCGGGCGATCATGTCCCGGACGCGACCCGGGAGTGACAGCCTTCCCTGACCGGGAACGGCGCCGCGCTCGCTGATGGCCCGCATGGTCTCGAGCACGATGAACGGATTGCCCTCGCTGGCGCCCCAGATCTCGTCGCCCTGCTGGGTCAGGAGGGCGGCTGCGGTGTTCGGCCGCGCCAGCACGCCCACCAGCGCCAGCGTCGCGTCGCGTCCGAGGCGACTCAAGGTCACACGCAACAGCCGATCCTCGGTGGCGAGCTCTTCGAGCGTGCGGTGAAGCGTCGAATCGGGAAGCACCTCTTCATCGCGAACGCTGATCGCCAGCAAGATGGGCGCCGAATGCAGGCGGCGCGCGCAGAACGCGAGAAAGCGCAGTGTCATGTCGTCGGCCCAGTGGCAGTCTTCCAGGAGGACCACGAGCGGTCGATCAAGCGCGATGCGCCGGAGCAGGTGGGCCAGAGCCTCGAAGAGGCGCAGCTGGTCGGGGGGGCCCGTCTCCAGCGGCCGGCCGGTGCCGGCGATCTCGGGCAAGAGGCGCGCCAGCTCCGCGCGCCAGGCGCCCTCCAGGCCGTCGAGGAGTTGAGGATTGGTCAAGACGCCGCCGTCGCGCAGCGCGCTGATCACGGGCCCCAAGGGCAGGATTTGCTCGCTCTCGTACGCGCGCCCGAGCACGATCCCGCCGCCGCGGCGGCCGGCCTCGGCGGCCAGCTCCGCCAGCAACCGGCTCTTGCCGATGCCGGCCTCACCGATGACGGCAACGACTCGGCCGCCGCCGGTCCACGCCTCACCGAGAGCGTCGCGCAGGCGCCCGAGCTCGACCTCGCGCCCGACGAGTGGCGGGTCGGAAGGGTTGATACCGATCGATGGCGTCGCCTCGCGGACGCGACGCTGCCGGAGGATCTCCTGGTACAGCTCTTTCGTCTCGGACTCCGGCTCGACGGCCAGCTCCCGGCGGAGGATCTCGACGCACTCCTGGTACTGGCGCAGCGCGGTGTCGCGCCTGCCGAGCTGGACATAAAGGCGCATGAGCGAGCGGTGCACGGCCTCTTGGAGCGGATCGAGGGCGAGAAGCCGAATCGCTGACTGAATTGCCGGGGCGGTGGTGCCGGCCGCCCGTTGATGGGCGAGGAGCCGCGCGAAGGCTTCGAGGGCGAGCTCCCGCAGCCGTTCGCGCTCGCTCATGAGCCAGTCCTCGAAGGTCGGCGCGACGACCCCGAGGCCGGCCAGGAGATCGCCGCGGTAGAGGCCGGCGGCACGGTCGAGCCCGGACGGCGTGCTCTCGGCCACGGCCCGCTCGAACGCCACGACGTCCGTTTGCACCGCGCCGGCGGCCAGGGTGATCGCGTCGCCTCTCATGACGAGGCCACCGCGCGCGGCGGGACTGAGCGCCTTGCGAAGCACGAAGAGCGTCTGGCGCAGGGCGTTCCGGGCGGAGGCTGGCGGGGTGTCGGGCCAGAGCAGCGCGGCCAGCTTGTCCCGGGGATGCGTTTGGTCCGCGGTGAGGGCCAGATAAGCGAAGAGGGCCTGGGCCTTCCTGGTGGGCACGGCGATCGGCGAGCCGGAGCCGATCCTCGCCTCGAACCCCCCAAGTAGCGACAGCATCAGCTGGTTCATGGCTGCTCCACCGACCTCAGCCGGCCCTCTAACGATTCCCTAACGCTCGGCGAACTATAAGCGCCCACGGGAGACACATGATGACCCCGGGGGGTGACCGGCCGCAAGCCGTCTTCATCGTGCGATTGGCCCGGGACGGGGCCGGGAAGGTCGCCGGCGTCGTCGAGCGTGTTCGGAACGGACAGAAGGAACGCTTCACCGCGCTCGAGGAGGTCGGAGCGATCGTCGCGCAGATGCTGGCCGACGACGAGGCCGAGGCAACCGCGCGTCAGGTTTAGGCAGCAGGCGAGGCCGTGGGCCGACACTGAGCCGGCCTGGTCCTCGAGAGCGCAAGAGGAGGGCCCTTCTAATGAGCAGTGGCAGGCAGTCGGCACGTCGTCTCACGCTGGTCCTGGTTGTCGCCCTGCTGCTGGCGACCGCAGGCATCCTTTGCGCGGCCGAGATCTTCACGAAAGAGCGGGGCGCTGGCGAGATGTCGGAGGCCGGCGGCCGGGGCGATGACCGTGGGGACGATCGTGAGGATGGCCGTGAGGATGGTCAGAAGCCGCAGGCCGTGCAGATCGACAGCATCTCGCCCTCCTCCGCCACCCCCGGCGAACTGGTAACGATCACGGGCGTGGGCTTTGGAGCCCGTAATGTGCGGATTGCCGTGGGTGGCATCGCCGCCGAAGTTCTGACCGCCTCCGGCCACAGCGCGAAGTTTCGCGTTCCTTTCGGCGTCCGGCCGGGCGTCACCACCGTGACCGTCACCAACCCCGGAGGACACATCGGAAGCATCGCCTTTCAGGTTCTCAACCGTGTGCCGCAGGCCAACGCCGGGCCTGACCAGACGGTCTTCGTGACAAGCACCGTCCGGTTGGACGGAAGCGCTTCCAGCGACAGCGATGGAGACGAGCTCAGCTTCCACTGGTCGTTCCTCTCACGGCCAAGCGGCAGCAACGCAGTCTTGACGGATGCCTCCGCCGTGCGCCCCGCCTTCGTTGTCGATCTGCCTGGGCGCTACGCCATCCGTCTCATCGTCAACGACGGCTTCGCCGACAGCCAGCCGGACACGGTCCTGATCGACACGCAGAATTCCCCGCCCGTCGCGAATGCGGGGCCCGATCAGACCGTGGCTGTGGGCGCGACCGTCCAGCTCGACGGCAGTGGCTCGTCGGATGTCGACCATGACCCCGTGAGGTTCCGGTGGTCATTCATCTCCAGACCCGCCGGCAGCCACGCGACTCTGACCGACGAGACCGCGCCCGGTCCCGTATTCGTCGCGGACCTGTCCGGCAGGTATGTCGTCCAGCTCATCGTGAACGACGGCATCGTGGATAGCCGACCGGACACGGTCACGATCGACACTCGGAATTCCCGTCCGATCGCGAATGCGGGATCTGCTCAGACTGTCCTGGTGGGCGCGACGGTGCAGCTGGACGGGAGAGGATCGTCCGACGTGGACGGCGATCCCCTCATGCTCCGGTGGTCGTTCGTGTCGAGACCGACCGGCAGCGCGGCCACGCTCTCCGACCCCACCGCCGTGAATCCGACGTTTGTCGCCGACGCGACCGGTACGTACGTCGTGCAGCTCATCGTCAACGACGGCGCAGTCGACTCTGAAGCGGCCACGGTCGTGGTCACGGCAAACCCGAGGCCCGTCAATCAGCCGCCCGTCGTGAGCGCGGGACCCGACAAGACCGTCACGCTGCCCGGGACGGCAACGCTCAACGGCTCCGCCAGCGACGACGGTCTGCCCTTCGGCTCGGTGTTGACGATCGGTTGGAGCAAGGCGAGCGGGCCGGGCGTGGTGATCTTCGCCAACCCCAGCGCGCTACAGACCAGCGCGTCCTTTTCGGTGGCCGGTGATTACGTCCTGCGCCTGACCGCCAGCGATGGCCAGCTCTCGTCGAGCGATGAGGTGGCGGTGACGGTCAATGCCGTCAATCAGGCCCCCGCCGTCGATGCCGGACCCGATCAGACCATCAGGCTCCCGAACACCGCGACGCTCAACGGCACGGTTAGCGACGACGGCTTTCCGTCTGGCTCGACCCTCACGATCGCATGGAGCACGGTCAGCGGCCTGGGCACGGTAACCTTCGCGAGCCCTAACACCATGTCCACGACCGCGACGTTCTCCACCAGCGGCCAGTATGTCCTGCGCCTGACGGCGAGCGACGGCGCCCTCTCATCCAGCGCCGACGTGAGAGTGACGGTAAATCCGGCGAGCGGCGGCGAGGGCCTGCCCCCCGACCCGGCCACCGTCGCGCCCCCGGTGAACCCCACGATCGCCACGGACATCAGGACCTCGACCGAGTTCCTCTACACCGGCGCCAACCCCATCCAGACCGGCGTTGTCCCGGGGACCATCGAGGCGAAACGCGCCGCGGTTCTACGGGGGAGGGCGCTAACCCGCGACGGAGTGCCCCTCCCCGGGGTGCGGATGACGATCGTCGGTCGTTCGGAGTTCGGTCAGACTCTGAGCCGCGCAGATGGCATGTTCGACATGGCCGTCAACGGAGGCGGCTTCCTTACTGTGCGTTATGAGAAGGCCGGCTTCCTGCCCGCCCAGCGACAGATTAACGTGCCGTGGCAAGATTTCGCCTTCCTGCCCGACGTGGTCTTGATTCAGCTAGATTCTCAGGTCACCACCGTCGACCTCAGCGCGAGCGTGTCGATCCAGGTCGCTCGCGGCAATCCGGTGACCGACGCAGACGGCACCAGACAAGCCACGCTGTTCTTCAACCAGGGCACGACGGCGACCATGGTGATGCCGGACAGCTCAATGCAGGCGCTGACGACACTCAACGTCCGGGCGACCGAGTACACCGTAGGCTCGAACGGCCCCACCGCGATGCCAGCCGAACTGCCGCCGATGAGCGCTTACACGTACGCCGTGGAGTTGAGCGCAGACGAGGCGATCGCAGCAGGAGCGAAGACCGTTAACTTCAGCCGGCCGGTGATCCAGTATGTCGAGAATTTCCTGGGCTTCCCCGTCGGCATGGCGGTCCCCGTCGGTTTCCTTGATCGTGAGAGGTCGGTGGGTTTTTACAATCGCGACACATCGGCATGGATACCGTCGGACAACGGCCGGGTCATCCGGATCACCGGCGTTAGCGGCGGCCTGGCAACCGTGGATAGCGTGGGGACCCGCTCACTGCCGCCGCTTGTCCTCAGCACCGCCGAACTGCAACAGCTTGCGACGTTATACCCCACAGGTCAGACGTTGTGGCGAGTGCCGATCACCCACTTTACGCCATGGGATTACAACTGGCCTTACGGTCCACCGCCGGACCTGCGCGCACCCAGGGGAAACCCTGTCGCCGCGGACGAACCGCCGGACGAGGATTGTAATTCGACAGGATCGATCATTCAGTGCGAGAGTCAGGCCCTGGGCGAGGAAAGGCCCGTTACCGGCACACCGTTCCGCCTGATTTACAGCAGCGATCGTATGCGTGGCCGTGCGCACGGACTCAACATTCCGCTCACTGAAGCCGATATCCCGGCCAGCCTTCGTCGCATCGAACTTGAGATTTCAGTTGCCGGGCAACGGTTCGCTCAAAGTTTCTTCGCAACTCCCAATCAAAGCTACAACTTTCGCTGGGACGGCAAGGACGCGTACGGACGTAATGTGCAAGGTGGAACCCTGGCGACAGTACGCATTGGGTATGTTTACGGTGTGGTATACCAGGAACCGGCACAGTTCGCGCAGAGCTTCGCCGTCCTTTCGGGCATTCCACCCATGGCAACGACCTTGCGCCGGACAGCCGGCGGCGGTGAGATCACGATCTGGCGGGAAAGCACGCATCATCTCGAATCTCGTTCTCTCCACGCTCGCGCGGGCAGCGTGGGCGGGTGGAGCCTCAGTTTGCACCACGACTATGATCCGCGCATCGAAGTGCTTTACAAGGGGGACGGTACACGACGCGACGCGCAGGTGATCGGCGCTGCCATTCGCACGGTGGCAGGGAATGGAGTCGCCGTCTTCGGTGGAGACAACGGACCGGCTACTCAGGCTGGTCTTAACAGTCCCCACGGAATAACCGTCGCACCGGACGGCAGCCTCTATTTTACGGATCAGTTCAACCACCGCGTCCGCCGGATCGCCCCAAACGGAGTCATCACGACTATCGCGGGGAACGGCATAGCAGGCTTCAGTGGCGACGGCAATCTTGCCACACAGGCGCGGTTGAATTTTCCCAGCGGAGTGGCTGTAGCGCCGGACGGCAGCATCTATTTTGCTGACACCAACAACAGCCGCATCCGCCGGGTCGGATCGGATGGAATCATCAGCACCGTGGCCGGAAATGGCGGCGAGGACTTTAGCGGCGACGGCGGCTCGGCGACGCAGGCGCGGCTATTTGACCCGAGTGCCGTAGCTGTCGCGCCGGAAGGCAGCCTCTATATCGCGGATCGGTTTAATGGCCGTATCCGGCGGGTCGGGCCGGATGGCATCATCAGGACTGTGGCCGGGAATGGCAACTTCGGCCACCTCGGCGACGGCGGACCGGCCACGCAAGCACAGCTAGGCTTTGTCGAGGACGTGGCCGTGGGTCCCGATGGCAGCTTTTACATTGCGGACGAAGACAGGGTCCGCCGGGTTACGCCGGATGGGATCATCAACACTGTCTACAACCTTAGCGTTCTGGTCCGCGATGGCGTGACGGTCCTTCCGGCCGCGGCAACACGTCCCGCGGGAGTGACCGTGGCACCCGACGGCTCTCTCTATATCGCCGACCATAACTGGAATGTCATCCGTCTCACGGTGGACGGCATCAGTGTAAGGGCCGCGGGAAAAAGCACGTTCGCGTACAGCGGTGATGGCGGTCCGGCGATTCAGGCGGGACTGGTAAATACGGTGGCCGTGGCCGTCGCGCCGGACGGCAGCTTCTACATCGCTGACAAGTTCAACCATCGCATCCGGCGGGTGGGCTCGCCTTTGCCAGGATTTTCCGATGGTGCCTTCGGGGTTGCCTCAGAAGACGGGGACGAATTCTACGTGTTTAGCGAGCTACGTCATGCGCAGACCATCAACGCATTTACCGGCGCGGTCCGTTACCGGTTCAGCTACGACACCAACGGACGTCTCACGGCAGTCACTGACGGCGACGGCAACGTCACCACGATCCAGCGTGATCCGAGCGGCAATCCCACCGGCATCGTGGCGCCGTTCGGGCAACGCACCACGCTGGCCGTGGATGCCAATAGCTACCTGTCGCGCATCGTCAACCCCGCCGGCGAGGCGTTCCAGTTCTCCTATACCGCTGACGGCTTGCTCACCAGCTCCGTGGACCCGAACGGCAACATCTCGCGTTACACCTACGATATGCGCGGCGCGCTCGTTCGGGCCGATGATGCCGCCGGTGGTTTCAAGACGCTCACGCGCACGGAGATTTCCAACGGCCATGCTCTTGTTGCCTTACAAACCGCTCTTGGCCGCACCACCACGTATACTGTCGAGCGACTCTCCTCCGGCGCGAGGAAACGGACGGTTACTGACCCGAGCGGCGCTCATGCCGAGATCGTGATCGGCCCCGACGGGAGTCGCCGAACCACAGACCGCGACGGGACTGTCACGAGTTTAGTGTTCGGTCCCGATCCGCGCTGGGGCATGCAGGCGCCGGTCGTCAGCAGCTTGACGGTCACAACCCCTGCTGGACTCACACGGACCGTCACTGGCACGCGGACGGCAACGCTGGCCAACCCGAGCGACCCGCTGAGTGTGCTAACGCAAATCGAGACGATCGCTATCAACGGACGTACCTTCACCAGGCGTTACGACGCAGCCACACGCACGCTCACCGAAACCAGCCCCGAAGGCCGTACGCGCATGATGATGCTCGACGCCAAAGGGCGAGTCATCCAGGAGCAGGTCAATGGGCGCGAGCCCACCACGTATACCTATGATGCCCGCGGCCGGCTGAGCGTCGTCAGGGAAGGCGCCGGTTCTGCGGTCCGCACCTCCACCCTCGCCTATGGTTCTGACGGCTTCCTGGCCAGCTTGACGGATCCCCTCGGCCGAGTCACCAGCTTCACCCGCGACGCCGCTGGACGCCCCATCAGCCGAGCGACTCCTGACGGCCAAACAGTCGCCTTCAGCTACGATGCTGGCGGCAAGCTGGCCAGTCTTACGCCGCCGGGCCGCTCCGCTCACAGCTTCTCGTACACGGCCGTGAATCTCATGTCGAACTACGCGCCGCCCAATGTGGGCTCCGGCAACACCAGTACCGGCTACGCGTACGATAGCGACCGAGAGCTCACACGGGTCCTGAGGCCGGATGGCCAATCTGTCGATCTGACCTACGACAGCTTCGGCCGGCTGAGCACACAAGCTGACGCGCGAGGCGCCCTCGGGTATACGTATGACGCGGCCGGCCGCCTGGCGGGACTCACGGCTCCCGGCGGTCTCGGTCTTGCCAGGAGCTACGACGGATTCTTATTGACCGGCGAATCGGCGAGCGGCGCCGTCACGGGCACGATTGCACGCAGTTACGACACTGCATTCCGGCTCACGAGTCAAGGCTTGAACGGCAGCGCCGTCACATTCGCCTACGATGACGACGACCTGCTGACCCGGGCCGGCGCGCTCAATCTGACGCGCTCTCCTCAGCATGGACTCGTCACCGCGACAAGCCTCGGGACGGTCACGACCAGCCGCGCTTATACGAGCTTCGCCGAACTCAGCCGCCTGAGCACTTCTGCGGGCGCCACGCTACTGTACGACGCGCAGTACACACGCGATTCGCTCGGCCGCATCACCGAGAAGGTCGAAGCCGCGGGCGGCGTCACCGACAGCTTCGCTTACATCTATGACCCCGCCGGACGGCTCGTGGAGGTCGGCAAGAACAGCGCGCTCGCCGAGAGCTACACCTATGACGCCAACGGCAATCGCACCAGCGTCACCGCCGCCGGCGCCACGCGTAATGCCGTCTACGACGCGCAGGACCGGCTGACGCAAGACGGCAGCACGATCTACACCTATACGGCTAATGGCGAGTTGACGAGCAAGACCGCCGGCGGCCAGACGACCACGTACAGCTATGACGCGCTGGGGAACTTGACGACCGTGAGGCTGCCGAACGGCGCTCAAATCGATTACCTGATCGATGGCCGAAATCGCCGCGTGGGAAAGAAGATGAATGGCGTACAGGTCCAGAGCTTCCTATATGCCGGCAACCTGGGCCCCATTGCCGAACTCGACGCGAGCAACAACGTGGTCAGCCGCTTCGTCTACGCCGAGAGCAACAACGTCCCTGCCCACATGATCAAGAACGGCACAACGTATCGTCTGATTGCGGACGACCTGGGTAGTGTCCGTCTGGTCGTGCACACGTCGACGGGCACAGTCGTCCAGCGGATCGACTACGATCCATGGGGCAACGTCGTGAACGACACCAACCCCGGCTTCCAGTCGTTCGGTTTTGCCGGCGGCCTGTACGATGCCGACACGAAACTCGTCCGCTTCGGTGCCCGCGACTACGATGCCGAGACAGGTCGATGGACCGCAAAAGATCCGATTGGCTTCGTCGGTGGAGATGCCAATCTATACGCGTACGTATCGAATGATCCCGTGAATGACGCCGACTCCGACGGACTCAAAGGGAAGACCGTAAACAAGAAAAAAACTTCGAGCAAAAAGGCTTCGAAGCCGGCAGGCGCGTGCAAGGCTCCCAACCTGGAGGTCGGGTTTGGCCCCATCGAATTCTTAGACGAGCCGCTCGAGGTCTGGGTTGGCGACATCGAATTCTTAGACCAGCCGCCCAAGGTCGGGGTTGGCGACATCGAAATCTTAGAGAGCGACGGCAAACCGACTTCCGCTGAGGCATTCAAGTCATCGGCGGCCGGCATTAAAGGCTGAGGAGGCGCTGGCTACGCATCGTCGAAATGAGCGGAGTGTTGCGTAATGCTGCGAGCAAGGTAAATCGGACCCGGTTTTCTTGGACACGGGGTTTGAGCGCCAGGACCGTGACGCCGAGAGAGGCCCAGGCCCGACGAGCGTGGGGCGGGAGGGTCTGCAGGGACTTCCCGTCCCACGGGGCTCTTGATCGCCGGACGGCCGCTACTGGGGATTCCTCAAGCGGGAGAAGATCATCGGGCGGGCGTTTTGTCACCTACTCGTCGTGGGACAGCACAAGGCAGTGGCCCAACTTCGATCGCGTGGCACGACTACTCTGAGCCGGGGCGACGCTGGACACTTCGCACACAGCAATCAAGTTCGGGGCCTCTAGCCGCCGGCTGCTGACCGCGGGCCTCAGGCGACTCCGGCACGTCGCCGAGAGAGTTGAAGGACGACCTTGGTGCGGATGCCTAGCTTGGCGAGCATGTCGATCAAGGTGTCGGTGCTGAAGAGGTCGATTCGACCGCGCATGAGGTCGCTGACGCGAGGCTGGGTGACGCCCAGAAGCGCGGCAGCCTCGCCCTGCTTCAGCCCGCGCGCCGCAATCGCCTTCTGGAGGCTCAGCATCAGTTCAAAGCGGACCTTGAGGTGTAGAGCCTCATCAGGCGGGAAACCAAGGTCGCGGAACACGTTACCGGTCGACCGGGTCAGCTTCACTTTCTTCACGGATCACCTATCCCTTTCGGCGCGCTCGCTGCTGGAGCAGCAGGTGCAAGCGATGCCTGGTGAGATCGAGGTCATTCTGCGGTGTCCGCCGCGTCCGCTTCTCGAACGCGTGAAGGACGTAGACCCGCCTCGGCGAAGTTGGCGAGGTAGGAGACGCGGTGCTCGGCGCATTCGCCAGAGCTGCAATCCGGCGATCTGCCTAGCGGCGTCTGGGATAGCCTCTGATCTTGTCTCGGGAGTCCCCGAGCCAGATCAGCGGCTTTTCGGCCATGGCACAATATACAAGAACTTGGATGCTACGTCAAAGCCCGGCGGCCGCCTCACTTCGGCATGGCAAACATCCCAAACGCCGCGGTGCCGGTTTGGGTGCCGGTTCTGCATCACAATGAGGCGGCGCCCGCTGTAAGTGCGCGGTAGAACGGCGTGGGGGACGGCAGGTCGTCATCGGTCGCACACTGGCCTGACGCACTGCGAAGAAGTGCGCGTAGGTCGAACGGGTGATGGAGCCCCGCGCGAATAATCCGGGCTCGAGCTCGCCTCGGATGGCGGGGCCCCAGCCCCGCCACATCCTGCGGCTCGCGCTACCATAGGCCCGGCGGAGGTGTGGCATGCCGAGCATCGACGAGTACGCGCGGCGTCCCCGCGAGGAGAGGCTGGCGCGGATCGGACGGACGCCGGATGAGCTGGCGGACGCGGTGCGGGGGGCCGACGCAGCCGTTCTCGCGCGCCGACCGGCTCCGAAGAGCTGGGCCGCGACGGAGGTGATCTGCCACCTGCGCGACAACGAGGAGTGGTTCCTCGAGCGCATGCGGCTCATCGTGGAGATGGACCTGCCGCGGTTCGTCGCCACCAACCCCGATCGCTGGGCGGACGAGCGGCAGTACCTCACCAACGACGCCGCCGCGGCGCTCGCGGCGTTCGCCCGGCGACGCCGAGAGACCCTCGAGTTCCTGCGGCCGCTCGGGCGCGACGCGTGGGCGCGCGCCGGCGTGCACGTCGACTCGCGCGGGCGGCGGACGATCGACGAGTTCCTGTCGGTGATGGCGTGGCACGACGACAACCACCTCGATCAGCTCAGACGCGCGCTGGACGGTCGCGCGTGAGGGCCTCCCGCATGCGGTCGAGCGCCTGCGTGAGCATCGAGCGGGGACAGCCGAAGTTGAGCCGGACGAATCCCGCGCCGCCCGGACCGAACAAGAACCCGTCGTTCAGCGCGACCCGCGCTCGCTCGAGAAAGAACGTGAACGGGTCGGCGCCCGCGCTCCCGGCGCTCCGACAGTCGAGCCAGGCCAGATAGGTCGCCTCGGGCGGGGCGACCGTCACGCCGGGCAGACGGGTCCGCACGTACTCGGCCACGAAGTCGCGGTTGGCTTCGAGATACCGCAGGAGCTCGTCGAGCCACGGCTGGCCGTCGCGGTAGGCGGCGAAGGCCGCGGTGTAGCCGAACACGTTGACCGTCTGCACGAGGTCGACGCGCCCGGCGACGAACTTCTCCCGCAGTGCGGCGTTGGGGATGACGGCGACCGAGCACTTGAGCCCCGCCAGGTTGAAGGTCTTGCTCGGCGCCATGAGGGTGATCGTTCGCTCGCCGATCTCCGGGTCGAGCGACGCGATGGGCGTGTGGCGGTGGCCCGCGAGCGTCAGCTCGCAGTGGATCTCGTCGGCGACGATCGCGAGGCCGCGGCGCAGGCAAACCTGCGCCAGCCGCTCGAGCTCGTCGCGCGTGAAGACCCGACCGACGGGGTTGTGCGGGTTGCAGAGCAGGAAGAAGCGCGTGCGGTCACGGATCGCCGCGGCGAACGCGTCGACGTCGACCTCGTAGCGCCCGTCGGGCCGGCGCGCCAGCGGCGCCTCCTCGCGGGTGAGGCCGATGCTGCTGGCGGCCCGGAGGATGGGCGGGTACACGGGCGTCTGTAAGATCAGCCCGTCGCCGGGGGCCGCGAGCACGCGGCCGGCCACGTTGAACCCCGGGATCACGCCCGGAATGAGCACCACCGCCTCCGGTGACACGTGCCAGCCGTAGCGCTTGAGCAGCCGATCCGCGAACAGCTCGTGGAACTCCGGCTGCTCGAACGCCAGATAGCCGAAGACGCCGTGGTCGACGCGCGCGCGCAGGGCGCGGATCACCGGTTCGGCGGACTGGAAATCCATGTCCGCGACCCAGAGCGGCAGGACGTCGGGACCGTACTTCTGCCACTTGGAGCTGTCCGTGTGCCGACGGTCGATCGGACGATCGAAGTCGTAGGTCATGGCCGTTCACGTTATCATGCTCGGGCGAAAAGGAGGCGACCCATGCCAATGCGAATCGGGATCATCGGAGCCGGAGCCATCGGAAGCGTCGTGGGCGGGATGCTGACGAAGGCCGGGCACGACGTGACGCTCATCGACCAGTGGCCGGAGCACGTGGAGGCGATGCGGAAGAACGGCCTCCGCCTCAGCGGGACCTGCGGCGACCACACGATCCGCGTCAAGGCGCTCCACATCTACGAGGCCCAGGCCATCAGCGAGCCCTTCGACGCGGTCTTCATCTCCGTCAAGTCGTACGACACCGAGTGGGCGACGTCGCTGGGCATCCAGTACCTCAAGAAGCCGAACGGCGTGGTGGTCGACTTCCAGAACGGGATCAACGACGAGCGCGTGGCCGCGATCGCCGGCCGCGAGCGCACGCTCGGCAGCGTGATCACGATCGGCGCCGGGATGTACGAGCCCGGCCACGCGATGCGCACGGACACCGGCGCGATCGGCTTCAAGATCGGGGAGCTGGACGGCAAGGACACCGAGCGCGCCCGCGAGCTGGCCAAGCTCATGAGCGACGTCGCGGTGGCCAAGGTCACGACGAACCTCTTCGGCGAGCGGTGGTCGAAGCTCACGGTGAACTGCATGGCGAACCCGCTGGCGGGGCTCTCGGGCCTCGGCACCGCCGAGGTGCGCACCCAGTCCGGGCCGCGCCGCATCGCGATCTTCGTCGGCGGCGAGGTCGTGAAGGTAGGGCGCGCCTGCGGCTACGAGGTCGAGCCCATCTACGGCATCGTCGCGCAGCGGTTCGTCGACGCGTCGGAGGGGCGCGGGTTCGCCGAGGTCGAGGCGGACGTCGCCGCCGAGGGCCAGCGGCGCGGCGGCGGGCGGCCCTCGCTCCTGCAGGACGTCATGCGCGGGCGTCGCACCGAGATCGACTACCTCAACGGCTACGTCTGCGAGCAGGGGCGGCGCCGGGGAGTGAAGACGCCCGTCAACGACGCCGTCGTGGAGGCGGTCCGCAGCTACGGCGTGGGCAAGCTCAAGCCCGACCCGAAGAACCTCGAGCCGATCCTGAAAATCCTGCCCAACTACTAGCGACATGGGGGGCCTCGACGGGCCCCCCAAGCCCCCCGCGCTCGGAGACGCCCCGGCAATAGCCGGGGCGCCCCTCGAAATGCTCCGACAGACTCAGTCGGCGTCGCCGGCCCACGTCAGGCGATGAAGTCGGCGGGCGAGACTGCCGTCGATGGAAATGCGGGGAGGACTTCCCGGTCGGCGGTGACGAATGGGGCGCCCAGGTCCTGGGCTAGGCCGACGAACTCGCAGTCACGGGCTGGGACGCTACGCTGTACTCTCCACCGACCATCCGGTGTTCGGCCTCGTGAGCGATTCGGATCGCGTCGTCGAGATCGATCTCACGCCGGCGGACCAGCCCCGCCAGAGTGTTGCGGAACTCCGATCGCCAAAGGAGCGGCGCCACCCACACGGGGTCCCGCACCAGCACCGCCTCGGCCTGCGCGGTGCGCTGGCCTCTCACGTAGAGGTAGACAAGAAGATTCGTGTCGGCGACGATCACGGTCGCCCGGCGGCCTTCAGACGCGCGAGAGACCGATCAGTGAGTCGTGAGCGTGCCGGCGTCCGCCGGATCTCCCGGACGCGAGCCAGGAGCAGCTCCGTGTCCACCGGTGTAGCCCGGACAAGCGTTTCCAGGCAGGCGATGACCTCGAGGTTGAGGCTGCGGCGGTGCAGGGCGGCGCGGGCCTTGAGTCGGCGGACCACAGGCGCCGGAACGTTCTTGATCGTGAGATTGGCCATCCGATCCCTCCGATGTATCCAATGTGGTACCAAAATGGAACCACCTCCCACGATACCCGGGAGATCGCGGCAGCGTCAAACGCCGGTGTGCCGTGCGCGTCGCTTACGCGAACGCGAAGAACCCCTTGCCCGTCGTCTGCGTGTCGAAGAGCCGGTACGCCTCGTCCGCCTGGTCGAGCGTGAAGCGATGGGTGAGGAGGCGGTCGAGCGGGATCCGACGGTCCGCGACGAAGCGCGCGCACTCCGCCTGGCCGATGCTCGAGAAGGTCCACGAGGCGTGGATCGTGAGCTGCTTGCGGATCATGTCCTGGCTGATGTCGAAGGTCGTCGTGTTGCCCTCGCCGACGAAGCCGACCCGGCCCCACGTCGCGGCGCTCCGCACCGCGGCGACGCGCGCGTCGGGATTGCCCGTGCAGTCGAGCGCGGCCTCGACGCCCTCGCCGTGCGTCAGCTCGCGGAGCGCCGCGACCGGGTCCGTCGCGCGCGCGTTGACGACGGCCTCGGCGCCGAATTCCCGGCCGAGGGCCAGGCGCTCGGGGGCGACGTCGATCGCGATCACGCGCGCGCCCATCGCGCGCCCGAGCATCGTGGCGCTGAGCCCGACCGGGCCCTGGCCGAAGACGGCGAGCGTGTCGCGGCCGGACACGTCCAGCCGCTTCAAGGCACCGTAGGCGGTGCCGGTCCCGCACGAGATCGCCGCCCCGGCCGCGAAGCCGAGCGACTCCGGGAGCGGCACGAGCGTGTACGCCGGCACGCTGATGAACGGGGCGTGACCGCCGTGCCCCGTCATGCCGTAGACGACGATCCCCTGGCGGCAGAGCTGCGACCAGCCGACGCGGCAGTGCTTGCAGCGCCCGCATCCCTTGTAGTGATGGATCATCACGCGCTGGCCGGTCGGCGCGTCGGCCTCGCTGACGCCGGGGCCGCGCTCGGCGACGACGCCGCATGGCTCGTGGCCGGCGACGACGGGTCCACTGCCGGCGCCCAGGCCCAGGGCCGCGGCGGCGTTGCCGGCCGCGCGATAGGGGTGCAGGTCGCTCCCGCACATACCGGACGCCTTCATGGCGACGACCACGTCGCCGGGGCCTGGCGTGGGATCGGGGAAGTCACGCAGCTCGAGCTTCCGGTTGCCGAGGAAAACTACGCCACGCATACGCCCCTCCCTTGCGGCTACCCTATCACCGTTCTTCATAGGCTTGCCTCGGACGGCGGAGCCCCAGCCCCGCGTCGTCCCGTGGCACACACGACAGGAGCCCGTCATGCAGACGATCAAGCTCGGCGAGGTGACGATTTCCCGCGTGATCGAGATCGACCGCTCGTCGTTCCCGACCGCGTCCATGTTGCCCGACTCGACCGCCGACGCGATCGCCGCGCACCACCACTGGCTCAAGCCGCACTTCTTCGACGAGCGGACGGGCGACCTCGCCTCGCGCATCCAGACGTACGTCGTGCGAACGCCCCGCCACACGATCGTCATCGACACGGGCGTCGGCAACGGCAAGACGCGCGCCGGCGCGCCGGCCTGGCACTTGCGCAACAGCTCCTATCTCGACGACCTCACCGCGGTCGGCGTCAGGCCCGAGCAGGTGGACTTCGTCCTGTGCACCCACCTGCACGTCGACCACGTGGGCTGGAACACGCGCTGGATCGATGGGCGTTGGGTCCCGACCTTTCCCAGGGCGAAGTACGTCATCGCCGGCGCGGAGTGGGAGTTCTGGAAGTACGAGAGCGACGCCGGCAAGGAGGAATCGGGGTGCATCGCCGACAGTGTCGTACCGGTGGTCGAGGCCGGCCAGGCGCTGCTCGTCGACAGCGACTTCAAGGTCGACGAGTACCTCCGCTTCGAGCCGTGGATCGGCCACACCCCGGGCCACGTCTGCGTCCGGCTCACCACTGCGGCGGGAGCCGCCGTCTTCTCGGGCGATCTCATGCACCGGACCGTGCAGGTGGCCGAGCCCCAGTGGTCGAGCCGCTTCTGCTACGACCCGGCCCAGGCGCGCGCGACGCGGCGCGCGTTCGTCGAGCGCCATGCCGACTCCGGGACGCTGATCCTGGCCGGGCACTTCCCGCAGCCGGGCTTCATCGTCCGGGAGGGCGGCGGCTACCGTTTCACGCCGGCTGCGTAGACGCGCGTGCTCTGGTACTCGAACTCGTAGGGTTCGCGCGTTGTGATCTCTTCGACCGCAAAGCCCGCGCCTTCCAGGTAGGTCGCCATTTCGGCGGGTTGATAGAGCGTGGCGTCGATCGAGACGCCACGGCCGAACCAGTTGTCGGCGTGGACCGCGCCCTCACCGCCGTGAAATGCCAGCATGAGAAGGCCCCCGGAGATCAGGACGCGCGCCAGCTCCCCGAGCGCGCTCTCCACTGCGGAGCGCTCGAGGTGGATCAGCGAGTAGAAGGCGACGATCCCGGCCAGCGACGCGTCGGGCAGCTCCAGCGCGCGCAGGTCACCCTGCTGAAACCTCATTGTCGGATTCAGCTCGCGCGCCAGGGCCACCATGGCGGGTGAGAGGTCCAGACCGAAGACGTCCACGCCCCGCTCGGTGAGATAGCGGCCCACGTGACCCGGTCCGCAGCCGACGTCGCAGACGCGGCCGCGTCCTCGCACGCGTGCGGCGAAGCGATCGAGCAGCTCGCGGTCGAACGGCTTCCGCTCAAGCTCGTCGAAGAACTGCTCGGCGTACGGCCGCGCGACCTGGTCGTACATCCCGGGCAGGTCGGGATTCCAGTGCCGCGGCGGCACCTCAGGAAGCGAGCTGGGGTTTCCGGTCGAACCAGGGGCGCGCGGCTTCGAGCTGCGCGGCGAGACGGAAGAGCGTCGCCTCGTCGCCGTACCGCGCGACCAGCTGGACCGCGACCGGCAACCCCTGGGGTGATCGGCCGAGTGGCAGCATCATGGCGGGCTGACCGCTGAGATTGAACCACACGGTGAAGGGCGAGAACGCGAAGACGCGCCGCCAGTACTCGTCCACGTCGTCCATCATCATGTCGAGCCAGCCGAGCTTCACCGGCAGGGTCGCGAGCCCCGGCGTGAGAACGGTCCGTCCGGCAGACCCGCGCCGATCGCCACTCGCCCGTAGTCGTAGAGGGGTATCGTCACGGCGTTGACGGCGGGGTTGCGCGCCTCGACGCGCTGGATCGCGGCCTGCAGGAGATCGCCCGGCGAGACCTGGCGCCGGCGCACGAGCTCGGCGAGACCGAGCGCGTCGTACCGCTCGTAGTCGGCGAATCCGCTCACGTTCCTGTCCGCCGCCTCATCGGAGGCCATGTTAGCCGAGGCGCGGCGCGAGGGGCCAGGCATAATGAGGCGGCTCATGAGCGACATCCAGGAGACCACGGGCCACACTCACAATCCCCTCGTCCGCTACTTCAGGCTTCTGGGGCCCGGCCTCGTCACCGGCGCGTCGGACGACGATCCAAGCGGGATCACGACCTATTCCGTCGCCGGCGCGTCGCTGGGCTACGGGATGCTCTGGACGGCGCTCGCGACGCTTCCCCTGATGGCGGCCGTGCAGCTCATCTGCGCGCGGATCGGCCTCGTCACGGGCCGCGGCCTGGCCGGGGTGATCCGCCGTCACTACCCGCGCCCGTTCCTCTACACCGCGTGTCTGCTGCTGCTGGTCGCCAACGTCTTCAACATCGCCGCCGACCTCGCGGGCATGGCGGACGCCGCCCGCCTGATCACCGGGGTGCCGTCGCTCGTCTCCGTCCCGGTGTTCGGGCTCGCCATTCTCCTCGTCACCGTCTATTCGACGTACGCGCGCTTCGCTCAGTATCTCAAGTGGCTGACCGGCGTGCTGTTCGCGTACATCGTCGCCGCGTTTCTCGCCAAACCCGACTGGCGGCAGGTCGCCGTCGCGACCGTCGTGCCGAGCCTGCGCTGGGACGCGCTCTACGTCACGACGCTCGTGGCCGTGCTCGGCACGACCATCTCACCCTATCTCTTCTTCTGGCAGGCGTCCCAGGAAGTGGAGGAAGAGAAGGCCCGTGGCAAACGGACGGTGACCCAGCGTCGCGGCGCGACGGCGCACGAGCTGCGTGACGCGCGGCTCGACGTCTTCACCGGAATGTTCTTTTCGAACCTCGTCATGTACTTCATCATGCTCGCGACGGGTGCGACGCTCTACCGCGCCGGAGGCTCCGAGATCGAAACCGCGCGCCAGGCGGCCGAGGCGCTCCGGCCGCTTGCCGGCGACGGAGCGTATCTCCTCTTCACGCTCGGGCTGATGGGCACGGGACTGCTCGCCGTGCCGGTGCTGGCGGGGTCGGCGTCCTTTGCCGTCGCCGAAGTCTTCGGCTGGCGCTCGGGGCTCGATCTCTCGCCCCGCCGCGGCCGGCGCTTCTACCTGGTGTTCGCCGGCGCCGTGGCCACCGGCATGCTGCTGAACCTCGCCGGGACGAACCCGATCCGCATGCTGTTTCTCTGCGCCCTCCTCAACGGGCTCCTGGCGCCGCCGCTCCTCCTGCTCGTCATGCTCGTCAGTAACAATCGGGCCATCATGGGCGAGCACGCGAACGGTCCGTGGCTCAACCTCCTCGGCTGGTCGGCGACGATCGTCATGTCGGTCGCGGCGGCCGCCTTCTTCGCGATCTCGCTGTGACGAGGCCATCGGCGTGAACGATCGGTCCGCGCTCCTCGTGATCGGCGCGGTCTCGCTCGCGGTCGTCCTGCTCGTCGGCTACCTGCTCCTCGGCCACCGGCCGGAGACCGGCGGCACGTCCGCGGTGGCCGCCCTGCCGCTCCTGAACGCCTGTCTCAACGCGACGAGCGCCGCGCTGCTCAGCGCCGGCTGGATCTTCATCCGACGCCGCCGGGTCACCGCGCACAAGACGTGCATGGTGTCGGCCCTCGCCGTCTCCACCCTGTTTCTCGTCTCGTACGTGACCTATCACGCGCTCGCCGGCTCGCGGCCCTTCGGAGGGCAGGGCTGGATCCGCCTCGTCTACTTCCCGCTGCTCGTCTCGCACATCGTCCTGGCCGCGGCGATCGTGCCGCTGGCGCTCACGACCATCTACCGCGCGCTCCAGGGCAACTTCGCCCGGCACGTGCGGATCGCCCGCTGGACGCTCCCGATCTGGCTCTACGTGTCGGTCACCGGCGTGGTCGTCTACTGGATGCTCTACCGGCTCTGAGTGGCGCGTGAGCACTCGCCGGGGCGACCCGCGAATGGGCAGGCGCCGAGGCCACTCTCAACGTGATTGGTAAGGCCTGATCACGTGGCGCGTCGAGCGGCTGCTCGATGACAGCGAGCGCCCGAGCCCGTCGCCCTTGAGTGACCAGCTCACGCGGCGGTAGCTGGTCTACCCTTTCCCGGTTTATCCGGAAACCGTCGCGAGCGGCGAAGGGCAGCACTGACTCGAAAATGATCTGGGCGGTCTAAGACTCTCCAGGCGAGTTCCAGGCCAGCGCCGCCGAAGGTACTGATTTTTCTGGAATTCGATTCCGGTATCAGATTTGCGGTGGCGTTCTGCCATGGAAAGCTCTATGGAAAGCTCTGGTGAGGTGACGCCGAGTTCGCGACCTCGCGGTGTCGGGCGCCCGTCCACCGTGGCGCAGTATGCCGCTCACGTCGCCCAGTGGCTGCGCGAGGATCCGGATCTCCCGGGCGTCGTAATTCTTCGGCGCGTCCGGCTCGCTGGCTATCGCGGCAGCAGGAGCTCGCTCTACGAACTCGTGAAGCGGCTGCGGGTGTCTGCGGTTCGATAACCCGGCTCTAGCAGCTCGCCGCGGAGGACCGTGACGGCCTGGCCGCCGAGCTTCACGCGCTCGCCGGCGACGCGAACCCGCACGATGCCGCCGCGCGGCGAGGCCTGATAGGCGGTGAGCTCGCTCTTGCCCAGCCGGGCTTGCCAGAACGGTCCGAGCGCGCAGTGCGCCGAGCCCGTCACCGGGTCCTCGGGCACCCCGGCGCCCGGCGCGAAGAACCGCGAGACGAAATCGTAGGCCGCCGAGTCGGCGCGGCTCGTGACGATCACCCCGCGCACCGGCAGCGCGGCGAGCGCCGCGTGGTTCGGCGCCAGGCGCCGGACGGTGTCCTCGCGGTCCACCTCGACGAGATAGTCGAACTGGTTTTTCCCGACGTATTTCGGCGTCACGCCCAGCGCTTCGGCGAGGCCCGGCGGCGCCGGCGCTGGCTCTTCCCGCTTGGCCGGAAAATCGAGCTCGATCCACTCGCCCGCGCGATCCCCGGTGAGGAGGCCGCTCTTGGTGTGGAACCGCGCCTGCTGCTGCGCCGGCAGGTGCCCGTCCTCCCAGAGGACGTGGGCGCTCGCCAGGGTCGCGTGGCCGCAGAGGGCGACCTCGACCGCCGGCGTGAACCAGCGAAGAGCAAAGCCGTCGCCTTGCCGCACGAGAAACGCCGTCTCGGAGAGGTTCATCTCGCGGGCGACGCTCTGCATCCAGCCTTCGTCGCGCGCCGCGGGCAGGAGGCACACCGCCGCCGGGTTGCCCGCGAAGGGGGTGTCGGTGAACGCGTCGACTTGAGTGATCCGGAGGCCCAAGGCGAACGAAAGTGTAGCAGCAAAGGTGCTAGAGTCCAGGCGTGATCGCCGCGGGCACGGGGCTCGCCGTCGGAGGAACGGCCGACAACGCCGCGCTCGAGGCCTCGCTCGAAGCGGTCGAGCGAAGCGGCGCGGACCGCGCCGACCTCGCCCTGGTCTTCGTCACCGGCGATGCCCATCCGCGCGCCCACGAGGCCTTGCACGCCGTCCGTCGCGTGACCGGGGCTCGCGCCGTCCTGGGCTGCAGCGGAAGCGGGATCCTGACCGAGCGCCGCGAAGTCGAGGACGAGCTGGCGGTCGCCGTGCTGGTGGTGCGCTGCGAGCAGCTCGTCGCGACCCCCTTCTCGTTCGCGCGCCAGGGCGAGCGCCAGGATCTCGGAACGGAGCTCGCCCAGCGGATCGGCTCGACCGTCGCCGAAGGCGGTTGCGCGCTCGTGCTGCCGGACGCGCTGGGGTGCAACCCGGCGGCGCTGCTCGCCCAGCTCCACGAGGCGCTCGGCTTCGTGCCGGTGCTCGGCGCGGTCGCGGCGGGCGCGCCGATGTTCGAGCTCTACAACACGGAGGCCGCGCAGGGCGCGCTCGTCGGGGTGGCGCTCTCCGGGCTGGCGCCGGTCATCGGCGTGGCGCAGGGCTGCACGCCGATCGGCGAGCCCTACGTCATCACGCACGCCGAGGCGAACGTGATCCAGCGGATCGGGAGCCGCCCGGCGCTGGAGATGCTCGGCGAAGCCATCCGCGCGCTTCCGGACGCGGAGGCGCGAATCCGACAGGCCGGTGTGTTCGCCGGTCTCGCGATGGACCCCGCCAAATCGCCGCTCGAGCGCGGCGACTTCCTCGTGCGCAACCTCGTCGGCGCCGACCGGGCGAGCGGCGCCCTCGCCGTCGCCGAGCACGTGCGGGTGGGACAGACGCTGCAGTTCCAGATCCGTGACGCGCAGGCGTCGCGGGATGATCTCTGCGGGATGCTCGACGAGGTGGCGGCGCGCCTGGGCGGCCGCCGGCCGGCCTTCGGCTGCTACTTCGACTGCGCGGGGCGCGGGCGCGGGCTGTTCGGCGTCCCCGATCACGACGTGACGCTGATCCGCGCGCGGCTCGGCGAATTCCCGCTCGTCGGATTCTTCGGCAACGGCGAGTTCGCGCCGATCGGCCGCCGGAACTTCTTTCACAACTACACCGGCGCCCTCGTGATCTTTCCGGAGGCCTGAGCCGGTGCGCGGCCTCGAGCAGATCCCGTGGCTCTACGACGGGCTCTGCGCGGTGCTGGAGCGCGCCGGGCTGGCGCCCTGGCGGCGGTGGCTCGCGGCCGGCGCGCACGGGCGGACGCTCGACCTCGGGTGCGGAACCGGTCGCGGCCTGCCGCTCTACGGCCCGGGCGTCCGGGCGATCGGCCTCGATCCGGCGCGCGACTCGCTCGCGCGCGCCCGGCGCCGAGCGCCCCGCGTCCCGCTGGTGCAGGGGAGCGCCGAAGCGCTCCCGTTCCGCGACGGCGTCTTCGACACGGTGGTCTCGAGCCTCGTCTTTTGCAGCGTGCCCGAGCCCGCGCGCGGCCTCGCCGAGGTCAGGCGGGTGCTCCGCCCCGACGGACGACTCCGCATGCTCGAGCACGTGCGCTCCCGCAGATCGTGGAAGGCGGCGTTCCAGGACCGCGTTCAGCCGCTGTGGACGCGGCTCAGCGGCGGGTGCCACCCGAATCGCGAGACCGAGCACGCGGTCGAGACCGCCGGCTTCGTGATCGAGGCCGAGGGGCGCGTCGCCAGAGCCGACCTGCGCTGCTTCGCAGCGCGCCCGTCTCGTGCTCGCTAGAGATCGTTCCCGGAGTAGGACAGGTTGAAGGACTTGTTGCAGAGGGGAAAGTCCGGGACGATGTTCTTGAGCACGGCGTATTCGAGCGCGGGCCAGTTCCGGAAGGACGGATCGACGACCTTGACGCGGCCGACCGAGGCGGGCCCGTCGGCCAGCGCCCAGTGCCAGACAGGGCCGCGCCACGCCTCGACCAGGCCGAAGGCATGGGCGCCCGCGGTGAGCGGCGGCAGCGGGACCCGCGTCGCTCCCTCGGCGCCGAGACCGACCGCCGTGCGAATGAGGCGCGCCGCCTCACGCGCCTCGTCGATCCGCACCATCGTCCGCGCCCAGACGTCTCCCGTTTCGTAGACCGGAGCTCGCACGTCCATCTCGCCGTAGGCCGCGAACGGCGCATCGCGCCGGACGTCGGCATCGATTCCGCTCGCCCGCCCGACCAGTCCGACGACCTGCATCTCCGTCGCCGTTTGCGGAGTCAGTCGCCCCGTCCCCTGGAGCCGTTCGAGGACGGTCGTGTTGTCGAGGCAGAGGCTCGCGATCTCGACGAACTCGGCGACCAGGGCCTCCACGGTCGTCGCGGCCTCGAGCACGGGCGCCGCGGCGATCGGCCCGGTCACGCCGCCCGGCACCACGGCACCCCGGAGGAGGCGGTGGCCCGTCAGGCGCTCGTTGAGCCTCAGGAGCTCCTCACGGATCCGGAAGCAGTGAGCGTGCCCGAAGCCGAATCCGGTGTCGTTGACGATCATGCCGACATCACCGATGTGGTTGTAGATCCGCTCGAGCTCGAGCAGGACGACGCGGAGCCGGCTCGCTCGGGGCGGCAGGGTGCAGCCGGCCAGCGCCTCGAGCGCCTGGCAGTACGCGAGGACGTGCCCGACGCTGGTGTCACCCGAGATGCGTTCGGCGAGGGCCGGCGCCCGGTCGAAGGCAAGGCCCTCGAAGAGCTTCTCGGTGCCCTTGTGGACGAAGCCGAGTCGCGTCTCGAGGTTCACGATCGTCTCGCCCTCGACGCTGAAGCGGAAGTGACCGGGCTCGATGATCCCGGCGTGGACCGGCCCCACGGTGATTTCGAAGATGCCCTCGCCCTCGACGCGCCGGAACGGGAACGGCTCGCCCGCGTCGACGAAGTCCGTGCGCGGCACGGCGTCGCGGCGCAGGGGGTGATAGCCCTCCGGCCAGTACTGATGGAGCGCGAGTCGCCGGAGATCCGGGTGTCCCTGCGGGACCAGGCCGAACAGGTCGTGGATCTCGCGTTCGAAGCGGCTGGCCGCGAACGAGCGCGTCGCGAGAGAGGCGAAGCGGGCCGCGGCCGCCGGGACCGAGGCGAGCACGGTCGCCGCCGGCGAGAGCGTCGGCGGCGCGAACACGTACGCGAGCGTGAAGTCACCGCCGGTGGCGCGCGTGTCCGCGGCGGCGAGGAACTGACAGCGGACGCCGAGCGTCGCCAGACGATCCGCGAGCGCGGGAATCTCCCAGGTGGGCAGCCGGCACTGGATCGCGCTCGTGGACGACGACGCCACGCTCGTGGCGCCGGCCTCGACGACGGCGCGCCGCAGTGAGTCCAGGACGATCAGCGCCGGCGGCACCTCAGGGCACCACGATCGCGACGACGCGGTCGAGCGTGTCGGCGAGGCCCGGCGGCCAGGCGAGCCCGGTGAGCAGGAGCAGGACGAGCGCGGCGGCCACCGGTAGCACCGGGCGCCACCCGGGAATCTCCGCGGTCGGCTCGCGCGGTGGTGTCCCGTACAGGATCGTATGGGCGCCGCGGAGGAGCCCGGCGAAGGCGACCACCAGCAGGACCAACGCGGCGCCGGCGACGGCCGGGAATCCTTGCGCGAAGCCGGCGCCGAAGATCATCACTTCGCTGACGAAGAGCCCGAACGGCGGCAGGCCGACGAGTGCCAGCATCGCCGCCAGAAAGCCCGCGCCGGTCCGCGGCATGCGGCGCATCAGGCCGCCGACGGCCGCGATCTCGGCCGAGCCGTACGCCGCGCGGATGCGGCCCGCGAGCAGGAAGACGATCGACTTGGCCAGCGCGTGATTGGCGATGTGCAGGAGGGCTCCGGCCGTGCCCAGGCTTCCGCCGAAGCCGAGCCCGAGGCATACGAGGCCGATGTGCTCGACGCTCGAGTACGCGAGCATGCGCTTGTAGTTGGGCGACGTCCAGAGGAACGCCGCCGCGACGGCGAGGGACAAGAGTCCGAGCGCCAGCAGGATACCGCGGGCGAACCCGGGCCCGGCCGCCGTGTCCACCGCCGGTTTGAATCTCAGGATCGCGTAGACGCCGACGCTCAGCAGCACGCCCGACATGAGGGCGCTCACGGGCGCCGGCGCCTCGCTGTGGGCGTCGGGGAGCCACGTGTGCATCGGCGCGAGCCCGGCCTTCGTGCCGTAGCCGACCACGAGGAACACGAAGGCGAGCTCGATCACCCGTGGCGCGAGCCCGGGTGCGAGTCGCAGGAGCGTCGTCCAGCGGAGGGCGTGGGCCTCGTCGCCGAACTGCTGGATGCCGGCGAAGTACACGAGGACGGTCCCGAGGAACGCGATGGCGATGCCCACCGAGCAGATCAGCAGATACTTGTAGGAGGCTTCGAGCGATGCGCGCGTGCGCTCGAAGTTGACGAGAAAGACCGACGCGAGCGTCGTGCCCTCGACCGCGACCCACATGAGCCCGACGTCGTCGGTGGAGACGGCCAGCAGCATCGTGAAGACGAAGAGGTGGAAGAGCGGGTAGAAGCGGCCCGGCGTCGTGTGGGCGAGGTAGCGCGGGGCCTCGGACGCGGCGAGGGCGCCGACGATGCCGATCAGGGTGATCATCCACGCGGAGAGGGCGTCGGCGCGGAGGAACCCGTCGAAGACCACCAGCGGATCACCGCGGTTCACCGTCACGCTGACGGCGAGCGCCGCCACCAGCGTGAGCGCTGCGGTCAGGGCGTGAAGCGCCGTCGCGACCCGGCCGACCGCGCGCCACAGTAGTGCGGCCCCCACGAGCGGGATCGCCAGGAGGGCTCCCAGCATCATCCCCGGAGTTCCTTGAGACGGTCGACGTCGATCGAGTCGTGCTCGCGGCGCACCTCGACGACGACGGCTTCCATGATCAGGACGATCACGAGCACGTCGAGGAAGACGCCGGCCTCCACGATGCCGGGCAGACCGTAGGTCGCGAGGATCGCCAGGCCGAAGATCCCGTTCTCGAAGACGAGGAAGCCGAGGATGTGGCCCCGCGCGTCGCGGCCGGTGACGCAGAGGGCGAGGCCGATCAGCGCCATCGCGAACGCCAGCGGAATCGCGCGCTCGGTCGGCAGCTCCGCCGCCGACGTGACCGGCAGCATGATGACGTAGGCCGCGACGACGAGCCCGCCCGCCCCGAGGAGTGCGATCCCGGAAGAGCGGCCGGGCGCGACCGGTCGCACGGGCGCCCCCGAGCCGATGCGGGCGAGGACGCGCGGGATCACCCACCCCTTGACGACGACGAAGACCGCCGCCACCAGCAGGAGGCCGCGACGCTGTGCCAGCACCCCGATCGTGGTCGCCAGGGCCGCGAGCAGGAGCGACTGGGCGACGAAGAGCCTGAGCCGCGCCGGCCAGCTCTGTCGCCAGACGATCAGCAGCGTGACCACGAGCCCCAGGAACGCCAGGAGGTTCGACGCCGTCGTCATCGGACGAGGATGACCGCCATGAGCGAGAGAAAGGCGAGGGCGAATGATCCGGCGAGCAGCTCGGGCACGCGAAAGAGCCTGAGCTTCGCCACCGTGGTCTCGAGCACCGCGACCGCGCTCGCGAGCACGGCGAGCTTCCCGGCCAGCGCGAGGAGGCCGAGGAGCATCGGGACCGGCTCGGCGGGACCCGTCAGGCCCCATGGAAAGAAGAGATTCGCCAGGAGCGCCATGAACAGGAAGAGCTTCATCGCCGCGGCCCACTCGACGAGGGCCAGGTACCGGCCCGAGTACTCGAGCACCATCGCCTCGTGGATCATGGTCAGCTCGAGGTGGGTCGCGGGGTTGTCCACCGGCAGGCGCCCCGTCTCGGCCAGCATCACGATGAAGAACGCGGCGAACGCCAGGAGGTGGGCGGGATTGGCCGCCAGCCAGGGCTCGCGCCCGAACCGCTCCACGACGCGGCCCAGATCGATCGTGCCGGCGCGCAGCGCGAGCGCGAACACGGCGACGATGATCGTCGGCTCGGCGAGCGCCGCGATGGCGACCGCGCGACTGGCACCCATGCCGCCGAACGCGCTGCCGGCGTCCAGGCCCGCCAGCGCGAGGAAGAACGTGCCGAGCATGAAGAGGTACACGAGAAGGATGATGTCGCCGGCGAACGCCAGCGGTGGGCGCGCCACCGAGATCGGCACGATGAGCGCGATCACCAGCATCGTCGCCACCAGCAGGTACGGGGTGGCGCGGAACACCCAGGAGGTCGTCGTCGAGACGACCGCCTCCTTCGCGAGGAGCTTGCGCAGATCGGCGTAGGGCTGCCACGGGCTCGGGCCGCGTCGGCCGACGAGCCGCGCCCTGAGCGTCCGCAGCGCGCCCACCAGGAGCGGAGCGCCCGCCCCGACGACGAGGACCTGAATAGCGGCCACCACGACGTCGGAGATCATGCGAGCACCAGCATCAGCAGGAGGGCGGCCAGGATGTAGGCGAGATACAGGTTCGCGCTGCCGGACTGCACGGTCCCGGCCGCGCGGGCCACGAGGCGCAGGAGGTCGAGCGCGGGCCGGTAGAGCCAGTCGTCGAAGATCGAGCGCGTGGGATTCTCGTATTCGATGCGCTCGACGAAGAAGCGCGACTCGGGATGGAAGTCGATGTCGAGGTGCTTCGTCGGCCGGTAGAAGAAGTCGAAGACGCGCTTGAAGGGGTTCGCGAACGCGGTGGCGGTGTACTCCATCCGCGCGGTCTGCACGATGCGCCCACAGCCCCACGTCTCGTAGCCGCGCGTCCGGCGCGAGGCGCCGACGAGCCGGAGGGCCACGACCGGGACGAGGAGCGACGCGACGAGGGCGATGGCGATCGCCAGCGTGGAGAGGCTCGCGAAATCGCCCGACACGCGAAGCGTCAGCCAGTCGCCGACGGTGGCCGGCGGCGCCGTCCGGAGGACGGAGGCCGCGACGGCGCCGAGCGCGGGAATGACGAGGGTCGCTCCGAGCCCGAGGGCGACGCAGGAGGCCGCGAGCGTCACCATGGCGAAGCGCATCGGCGGGGGCGCCTCGTGGGCGCGGGCGGCGGCGTCGCTCCGAGGCAGGGCCAGGAACGTGATACCGAACGCTTTGACGAAGCACGCCATCGCCAGACCGCCGGTCAGCGCGAGGCTCGCGATCCCAAGCGTGAAGACGAGATTCAACCCCACCGCGTCGAGGCGGGTGTTCTGGAAGAGCACCAGGAACGTGAGCCACTCGCTCACGAAGCCGTTGAGCGGCGGGAGCGCGGCGATCGCCGCCGAGCCCACCAGGAAGCAGGCGGCGGTCCAGGGCATTCGCTTGATGAGCCCGCCCATCTCCTCCATGTTCCGCGTGCCCGTCGCGTGGACGACGGCGCCGGCGCCCAGGAACAGCAGCGCCTTGAACGCCGCGTGGTTGACGGTGTGGTAGAGCGCCGCGGCCAGTCCGAGGAGTGCCAGGGCTTCGAGACCGGCGCTGCGATAGAGCGCGGCGCTGCCGACCCCGAGCAGGATGATCCCGATGTTCTCGATGCTGTGGAACGCCAGGAGGCGTTTGAGGTCGTGCTCGACGAGCGCGTAGAGTACGCCGATCACCGACGAGGCGGCGCCGGCGACGAGGAGCGCGGCCCCCCACCAGGCCGGCCCGACCCCGAGCCAGTCGAGGCTCGCGCGCAGGAGCCCGTAGACGCCCAGCTTGATCATGACGCCCGACATGAGCGCCGACACGTGGCTCGGCGCCGCCGGATGCGCGAGCGGGAGCCACACGTGCAGCGGAATGACGCCTGCCTTCCCCGCGAAGCCGAGCGCCAGGAGGACGAACGCCGCGCTGCGGGCGGTGCCGGCCAGCGCGGGCGCCGCCGCCCGCCAGTCGTCGAATCTCAGGCTGCCGACGCCGGCCCCGAGCAGCAGCATGCCGGCGAGGAGGCACGCCAGACCGGCGTGGGTCATGACCGCGTAGATCCACGCGGCGCGAATCGACTCCTTCGACTCCCGGTCGTGGAGAACCAGAAAGTAGGACGCCAGCGACATCAGCTCCCACGCGATCGCGAAGGTCATCGCATTCGAGGCGAGCGGGACGAGGCCCATCGAGACCACGAAGACGAGATACGCGAATCGGTCACGCCCCTCGCCGCCGGCGTAGCCCATGGCGTAGATCGACGCGGGCACCGCGGTGAAGCCGATCAACGCGAGGAAGAATCCCCCGAGGGGGTCGAGCGACAGCTCGAGGCCGCCGAGGGGCACCAGCCACGCCAGCCGCAGCGTGCCGGCGCCGCCGAGCATGCCGTAGCCGCCGAGGCCGGTGGCGGCGATCCCGATGAGCGTGGCCAGCCCATACGCGAGCCGATCCATCAGCGGGGGCGGCCGATCGCCTCGAGGAGGCCGGCGAGGAGGGCCGCCGGCGAGGGAGGGCACCCGGGTATGACGGCGTCCACGGGCACCACGTCGGCGACGCCGCCCACGACCGCGTAGGATCCGCGGAAGAGGCCGCCGTCCCGCCCGCAGTCGCCGACGGCGACCACGAACTTCGGATCCGGCGTCGCCCGCCAGGTGCGCCGCAGCGCCTCGGCCATGTTGCGGGTCACCGGGCCCGTCACGAGCAGGCAATCGGCGTGACGCGGCGAGGCGACGAAGTGCACCCCGAATCGTTCGAGGTCGTAGTGCGGCCCCGTGAGCCCGCCGATCTCGAGCTCGCAGCCGTTGCAGGAGCCGGCGTCGACCTGTCGGATCGCGAGCGAGCGACCGAAGAGCCGAGCGATCTCCCAGGCCAGGCGCGTGCCGATCCGCTCGATCTCGCCGCCTCGAGCGACCGGCTCGGTGACGATGCCCGTGCGGAGCGCGGTCCGGAGCTGACGGAACACGGATCAGCGTCGCGCCGGCCGGCGCGCCTCCTGACGGAGCTCGCGGAGCATGGTCTGGCTCCCGGCCAGCTGGTTGTTGAAGATCCTCCGCGCCAGGTCGAGGAGATCGCCGACGAGCGCGTCGCGGATCGTGTACCTGACCGTCGTGCCCTCTTTCCGGGCGGTCACGATGTTCTTGGCGCGCAGGACGGCGAGCTGCTGCGACACGGTGGACTGGTCCAGGTCGAGTCGGGCCTGGAGCTCCTGGACGCTGCGCTCGCTGTTGCGGAGGATCTCGAGGATCCGGATGCGGACCGGGTGGGCCAGCGCCTTGAAGAACTCCGCCTTGAACGCCTGAAGGTCGGTCGACGGCGGGGCAGCCACGAAGATTACTATATCAATGTATTACCATATACAGAACTTATGGGCGCGACCATCCGGCCGTACCGCTGGGGCCCTGGAGCCCGTCGAGGCTAGGCGTCGAGGAGCTCGCGGTACACCGCGGTGGTTCGTGCCATCGTCTCGTCGATCGTGTAGCGCGCCAGCACCATCGCCTGGCCGGCACGCGCCATCGCGCGGGCGCGCTCGGGCTCGCGGAGCAGGGCCAGGATCGCGTCGGCGAGGGCCCGCGGATCCGCCGGGGGCACGAGGCGGCCGTTCTCACCGTCGCGGATGAGCTCGGGGCTGCCGCCGACCGTGGAGGCGACGACCGGCGTGCCCACCGCCAGGGCCTGCGGGATCACCTGCGGGATCGCCTCGGACCTGATCGAGGGGAGCACCAGCACGTCGAGCGCCGCCATCACCTCGGGGATGTCCCGGCGGAACCCGGTGAGGGTCACGCGCGCGTCGAGGCCCATTTCGCGCACGCGGCGGCCCACCTCGTCGAAGCCGACGCCGTCGCCGACGATCAGGAAGCGAGCGTCGGGCGCGGTCGCGACCACCGTGCGCGCCGCCTCGAGGAAGACGTTGTGGCCCTTCGAGCCCCGGACGTTGGCGACGAGCCCGACGACCGCGGCGTCGCCGAGGCCGAGCTCGTCGCGAACCGGCTTGCCCGACACGCCCGGATGGAAGCGCTCGCTGTCGACGCCGGCCGAGATCGACACGACGCGCGCGGGCGCGATGCCCGCGGCGATCACCATCGCGCGCACGCCTTCACCGCTGGTGATGACGCGGTCGGCGAGTCGATAGACGAGGGCGCGGCGACGGCGGATGGGGATCGACACGTGTCGGCTGCGTACGACGGGCCGGCCGAGCGACCTCGCGGCGACGCCGCCCAGCCAGCTGTCGACGGAGCTATGGGTGTGGACGAGACTCACGCCGCGCTCCCGCACGAGTCGGCGCAGGCGGACGATCGCGCGGAGGTCGGTGGCGCCCCGCATGCGGACGGTCTCGACAGGGATTGCCGCCGCCCGCGCCTCGGCGAGCAGGGGGCTGTCGGGCTGGCAGGCGATCAGGGCGCCCCAGCCGTGGCCGAGGAGCCAGCGCACCTCGGCGAGGGTGCGGATCTCCTGGCCACCGTGTCCGTGAGAAGACTCGGTGTGCAGGACGGTACGCATGGCGACAGGCTACCGCCCCGGGCCCTCGAGCGAAAAAAAGCTGGCGGGTGTGAGCCGGGCTACCAGCGACCGCCGCGGGAGCCGCCGCGACCGCCGCCGCCGCCGCCACCGCCGAAGCCACCACGACCGCCGCCGCCGCCGCCGCGCCGGTCGCCTCCGCCGCCTGCCCCTGGGGCCTTCGCCTTCTCGACCTGGATAGTTCGGCCGTCGAGGCTCGTGCCGTTGAGGCGGCTAATGGCCTGTTCGGCTTCCTCCGGCGTCGCCATCTCGACGAACCCGAAGCCGCGCGATCGGCCGGTGTCCCGGTCGGTCACGACGCTCGCGGATTCGACGCTGCCGACCGCCGCGAAGGCTTCGCGCAGGCGCTCGTTGGAGGTGGAAAAAGACAAACCGCCGATGAAGAGTTTCACCGCCATGGAAGGGCTCCTTCTGACCGCACAGGGCTATCGGAGTATACACTGGTCACCATCTTCCGCGAGCCGAATCTTGCCCGAGGTGCGATCTGGTCGGGACGTTCATAGAGCAGCTTGGCTACGCCGGCCTGTTTCTCGTTCTCTTCGCCGCCGGCCTCGGCGCCCCCATCCCGGAGGAGCTGCCGATCATCACCGCCGGGGTCCTGTCCCACCAGGCGGTGCTCCGGTGGTGGCTCGCGCTGGCCGTCTGCTTCATGGGCGTGGTCTCCGGCGACGTCGCCCTCTACTGGATTGGACACCACTGGGGGGAGCGGGTCCTCGCCTGGCGTCCCGTCCGATGGGTCCTCACCCAGGCTCGCGAGGAGCAGCTCAAGGCCGCGTATCGGAACCATGGCGTCAAGATCGTGTTCACCGCGCGACACGTGATGGGGCTGAGGGCGGCGGCCTTTCTCACGGCCGGGATCGCCCGCGTGCCCTTCTGGAAGTTCCTGGCGGTCGACGCCGCCGCCGCGCTGGTGAGCGTCCCGTTCGGCTTCTTTCTCGCGTTCCTCTTCGCCGATCAGGTCGAGCGGGTGGTCGCCGACGTCCATCGCGTGGAACGCTGGGTCGCCCTGGCCGCTCTCGTCGGGATCGCGGTGTGGGTCGCCATCGCCGTCCGGCGCCGGGGCCGGCGGGCCTGATTGGCCACAATGCTATAGTCGGCGTGGAGATGGCCGTGACGGCTGACGAACGGAAACCGTGGCACGCGATCTTTCGGTTGCTGGCTCGCGACGAGCGGGTGTTCGCAGTGCTCTTGGCCGTCGTGATGGTGGGCGGCGTCGCCACCCTCGGGCTTGTCCCCCTTCGACCACGCTACCGGATCGACCTCTATCACCTGGTCTTCTGGTTTGGGGCCTACAAGCTCGGCGTGTTTGCGCTTGTGACGGTCAACCCCCGTGCGACCGGCGCGTACTTCGCCGGCGCTCTCGGGATCGACATGCTTATCGTCTTCGCCCTGCTCGTTATGACCGGCGGCGGCGACAGCCCCTTCGTCAATCTCTTCTTCCCGCTCGTCGCCGTCAACGCCTATTACTTCGGTCGATGGATCGGGCTGCTGCTGACCGCGGCCGCCGGCCTCCTCTACTGGATGGCCGCATGGGTCGCGCCGCCCGAGGCGGCATGGACCGCGGTGGTGGTCCTGATGGGGATGGTCGGGCTGCCGGCGTACGCTCTCGGCTATGTGGCCGATCGCGAGCGCCGCTCGAGAACCGAGGTCGAGCGCCTCAACGAGGAGCTCAAGGGGACGCTCTCGCAGCTCCAGGCGGCCCAGCAGGAGTTGGTCGTGGCCGAGCGCATGGCGGCGGTGGGGCGCGTCTCGCTCAAGGTCGCCCACGAGGTGCGCAACCCGATCAGCGCCATCGAGCTGAACGCCGAGATGCTGGAGGACATCGTCCGCGAGCGGACTGACCCCGATATGAAGGAGGCGGTGGGCCTCGTCACCGCGATTCGCGACCAGGTCACTGCGCTGGACGCGCTGACCGAGGAGTACCTGGCCTTCGCCCGGTTTCCGCGACCCCACTTCGAGGACGAGTCGGTTAACCATCTCGTGCAGGAGCTCGCCGAATTCGTCCGCCCGGTCGCGAGCCGCCAGGGCCTGACGGTCCGCGTCGAGGTCGACCCGAACGTGCCGATGATCGAGATCGACCGTGGTCTTCTGCGGCAGGCGGTGCTGAACCTCGTCAAGAACGGCCAGGAGGCGCTCTCGAGCGGCGGCGAGCTCACGATCGCGAGTCGCCTGGACGGCGAGTCGGTCGAGATCTCGGTCTCCGACACGGCCGGGGGGATCCCGGTCGACGTCGGGCCACGGCTTTTCGAGCAGTTCTTCACCACCAAGCCCCAGGGCACCGGTCTCGGCCTCTCGATCACGCGCCAGATTGCCGAGGAGCACGGCGGCGAGGTCCGATGGACCAACAAAGCCGGTCACGGCGCGACGTTCACGATCCGGCTGCCGATCAAGAAGACGGCGCATGTCTGATCCCGCGACGTTGCTCATCGCCGACGACGATCCCGGGCTGCGCGAGAGCCTCGAGCGGGCGTTGACCCGCGAGGGGTACCGCGTCGTGCTCGCCTCGGACGGACGGGCCGCGCTCGAGCGGGTGCAGGCCGGCGGCGTCGACCTGATCGTCACGGATCTAAAGATGCCGGGCCTGACCGGGCTCGAGCTCCTGCGGGCGGCGAAGGCGATCATGCCCGACGTCGACGTCATCTTGTTGACCGCCTTCGGCACCGTGGAGGAGGCCGTGAAGGCGATGAAGGACGGCGCCTACGACTTCCTCACCAAGCCGTTCCGGCGCGAGCAGCTCATCAAGCTCATCGACAAGGCCCTGGAGCGGCGCGACCTGATCGAGCAGAACCGGGCCCTCAAGCAGCAGCTGGAGGACCTGCGCGCCAAAGGCCAGATGATCGGCGCGAGCCCGTCGTTCCGGCGGATGCTGACGCTCGTCGACCAGGTCGCCGATAGCTCGGCGACGGTGCTCGTCCAGGGCGAGAGCGGGACGGGCAAGGAGCTGGTGGCGCGCACGATCCACGAGCGCTCGGGTCGTCGCAACGGGCCGTTCGTCGCGGTCAACTGCGCGGCGCTGCCGGAGACTCTCCTCGAATCCGAGCTGTTCGGCTATGAGAAGGGCGCGTTCACCGGCGCCGCCGGGCGCAAAGAGGGCCGCTTCGAGCTGGCGAGCGGCGGCACGCTCTTCCTCGACGAGGTGGCCGACCTCTCGCTGGTTACGCAGCCCAAGATCCTGCGCGTGCTCCAGGAGGGCGAGTTCGAGCGTCTCGGCGGCACGCGCACGCTCCAGGTCGACGTGCGCATCGTCGCGGCCACCAATCAGGACCTGGCCGAGATGGTGAAGGAAAAGCGCTTCCGCGAGGACCTCTACTACCGCCTCAACGTCATCACCGTCCGCGTGCCGCCGCTGCGCGAGCGCCACGAGGACATCGGCGTGCTCGCCCAGCACTACCTGCGGGTCTACAGCGCCAAGAACGGACGGAAGCTCGAGGGCTTCTCGGGCGAGGCCATCGAGCGGCTCGAGTCCTATGCCTGGCCGGGCAACGTGCGCGAGCTCGAGAACCTCATCGAGCGCACCGTCCTGCTCGCCCGAAAGGATCGGATCGACGCCGAGGACCTGCCCGAAGAGGTCGCGGGGGTGAAGCGCCCGCCGCGCGACGCGATCTTGGAGCTGGTCGGCACACCGCTCACCGAGATCGAGCAGCGGCTGCTCGACGAGACGCTCCGCATCACCGGCGGCAACAAGACGCAGGCGGCGAAGCTCCTCGGGATCGACGTGCGCACGGTGGCGCGGAAGCTCGAGCGTCGCGAGGACGAGCACGCGGAGGGCAGCGACCGGTCGTGAAGGCCCTCCTCCTGACCCGCGAGTATCCGCCGCACATCTACGGCGGCGCGGGCGTCGTCGTCGGCCAGCTCTCACAGGCGCTCAGCCGGCTCATGGCCGTGGAAGTCCGCTGCTTCGGCGAGCGGTCCGCGGCCGAGGCAGCGGGTCGTGTCGCGCTGCGCGGCTACACGCCCTGGGAGCGGGTCGGACCGGGCCGAGACGGGCCCCGCTGGGCGCCCGTGCTGGAGACGCTGTCGATCGCGCTCGCGATGGCGCGCGACCCCGTGGACGCCGACGTGGCCCACGCGCACACCTGGTACGCGGACATGGCGGGTCTCTGGATCCGCACGCTTCACCGGATCCCGCTCTGCGTGACCCTGCACAGCATGGAGCCGCTCCGGCCGTGGAAGGCCGACCAGCTCGGCAGCGGGTATCTCCTCTCGAGCTGGATCGAGAAGACGGCGGTGGAGGCGGCCGATCGGGTCATCGCGGTCTCGCGGCGCATGCGCGAGGACATTCTCGAGCACTTCAAAGTCGACCCCGACCGCGTAGTCGTCATTCACAACGGCATCGATCCCGACCAGTTCCGGCGAACCGAGGCACGCGACGTCCTGGCGCGCCGCGGCGTCCGCGAGCCCTACGTGCTCTTCGTCGGGCGCATCACCGACCAGAAGGGGATCTTCCATCTGCTCGAGGCGGCCCCGAAGCTTCCACGTGAGGTGCAGGTCGTCCTGTGCGCCTCGGCGCCGGACACTCCCGAGATCGAAGCGCGGCTCAAGCGAGCGGTGGCGGAGCACCCGAACGTCCGGTGGATCGGCGAGATGATCCCCGTGGACGAGGTAGTGCAGCTCTACAGCCACGCCGCGGTCTTCGTGTGCCCGTCGGTCTACGAGCCGTTCGGGCTGATCAATCTGGAGGCGATGGCGTGCGAGACCCCGGTGGTCGCCTCGGCGGTCGGCGGCATTCTCGAGGTGGTCGAGGACGGCAAGACCGGGCTGCTCGTCGAGCCCGGCCGTCCCGACGCGCTGGCCGCCGCGATCCGCGGCCTGCTCGAGGATCCCGCGCGCGGCCGCGCGATGGGCCGCGCGGGCCGGCTCCGCGTCGAGGCGCAGTTCAGCTGGACCAGCGTCGCCGCGCGAACCCAGGAGGTCTACGCCGACGCGATCGCCGACTTCGCGCGGGCGGAGGCCTAGCGGTCGTGTCCGCCGTGTCCTTGTCGACCCTCCGCGGGTTCGTCTTCGATCTCGACGGGTGCGTCTGGAGCGGCAACGCCCTCAACCCGGGCGCGGGCGAGACCCTCGCGGCGCTGCACCGGAGCGGGCGCGCGCTCGCCTTCGTCTCGAACAACTCGCGCGCCACCGGCGACGACTTGCGCGAGCGGCTGCACCGCCTCGGCGTCGGCGCCGCCCAGCACGTCCTGACGCCCCTCGAGATCATCGGCGAGGTGATCCGCCAGCGCTGGGGACGCTCGCGGGTCCTCGTCATCGGCGCGCCCGAGATGGCGGCCGTCATCGCGCGGGCCGGCCACGAGCTGGTGGACGTGAAGGACTATCGTGCGGCGACCGTGGTCGCCGTCGGCAACGACTTCGATCTGAGCTACGAGCGCCTCACCGCCGCCGCACGGGCCGCCGCGCGCGGAGCGCCGCTCGTGACGCCGAACGTGGATCCCCGCCTCCCGATCGAGGGCGGCGACTTCCTGCCGGGCTGCGGCTCGATCGTGGAGGCGGTCGCCGTGGCGGCCGGCGTGCGGCCGATCGTCGTCGGCAAGCCCGAGCCGCCGCTCTTCCGCATTGCGCTCGAGCGGTTGGGCCTCTCGGCGGCGGTGACCGCGATGGTGGGCGACAGCGTTCCGTCCGATATCCGCGGCGCCAGGGCGGTCGGCATGCCCACCGTGCTGTACGCGCCCGGAGGCAGCGCGCCCGCGGATGCGGCGGACGTGGTCGTGGCCTCGTTCGCCGAGCTGGCGAGGCTCGCCGGGGTCGGGTAGCCTCGAGGCGCGTGTTACTCTAAGCCGCGATGTTCGACATCGGCCTTCAGGAGATGCTCGTCATCGGGGTGCTCGCCCTGCTGGTCTTCGGCCCTGGTAAGCTCCCCGAGCTCGGACGCATGGTCGGGCGCGCGCTCCGCGAGCTCCGCCGTGCCAGCGACGAGTTCCGGTCGACCGTCGAGACGAACCTCCACATCAACGATCCGGATCCGATCATCCCGCCGGCGTCCGCTCCCGTCGAGCCGGCACCGGTGGCCATGCTGCCGTCCGAGGCCGAAGCCGCGAAGGCCGGCGCCGAGACCACGCCCTCTGTCGCCGTCGAGCCGGGTGAGCCGTACTGCGCTCAGCGGGCGTCGCGCCTGTTTCACAAGAGCGATTGCGCCTGGGTCTCGAGGATCCCCGAGACCGAGCGCGCCTACTTCAAGCACGTCGCCGATGCCCGTGAGCAGGGCTATGCGACGTGCCCCGTCTGCGAGCCCTGGGAGCCCGCGTAGCCCAGGCTGCCTGATCGCCGGTTCACGAGCTCCGAACAGGCACTCGCTTTTTGTTGACTAGTCAACACGAGTTGAGTGATACTGCCCGTCACGGAGGGCGACCATGCGCGAGTTGACGAACCGGCAGCGGGAAGTGCTGAGCTTCATGCGGAGCTTCCAGTCCAAGCACGGAGTTCCGCCGACCGTGCGCGAGCTTGGCGAGCGGTTTCAGATCACGCCGCGGGCCGCGTTCGACCATTTGAGGGCGCTCGAGCGCAAGGGAGAGCTGCAGAGGCGGCCGAGCATCGGCCGGACGTCGAGGGCCCTGACGATTCCCGACGCAATCGGCGGGGGGCGGACGCACCATGCCGTGCCGATTCTCGGTCGGATCGCGGCGGGATCGCCTCTCCTGGCCCAGGAGAATCGCGAGGGCGAGGTGCCGATCGCCGCCGCGTCGCTGCCCGGGCGCGGCGAGGATGTCTTCGCGCTCCGCGTCCGCGGTGAGTCGATGATCGACGCGCACATCTGCGACGGCGACCTCGTGCTCGTCCGGCGCCAGGACTCGGCTCAGCCGAACGACATCGTCGTCGCGATGATCGAGTCGGACGCGGGCGGCGAGGCCGAGGCGACCGTGAAGCGGTTCCTGCGCGACGGCTCGCGCGTCGTTCTCAAGCCGGAAAACCCGACGATGACGCCGATCGTCGTCGATCCGGCCCGCCGCTCCGTCAAGATTCTCGGGAAAGTCGTCGGCCTGTTGCGTGGCTTTTAGGATGGCAGGAGGACAGAATGAGCTCGCATGCCGTGACGTACGCGTTGCTTCACCGTCGAGGGTCCCGCGCCTTTTTTTTGGCGCAGTCCACTCAACACCTGAAGAGTCCCCGGCTCGGCCGAGAGGTCGCGCGAGCGCTCGTAGCGCTCGGCGCCGTCATCGCATGGGGCGGCGTCTGTCTGTTTTTGGGGAGCTGACGGCCGGCGACGTGGCCTGCTCGTAGATCCTCGCGTCGACGAAAAGGTCGAGCAACGCGCCGTCGAGGTGCCCGGCCCGTCGCTCGTGGGCCAGGATGTCGAGCGCCTCTTCCTTCGCGATCCCCTTCTTGTAGGGGCGGTCGCCCGCCGTCAGCGCGTCGTAGATGTCGGCGATCGTCATCATCTTGGACTGGACCGGGATCTCGTCGCCCCTCATCCCCTCGGGATAGCCCGTGCCGTCGAGCTTCTCGTGGTGGGAGCGGGCGATTTCCGGGATGCGGCGGAACTCCTTGGTCCACGGGATCCGGGTGAGGAACTCGTAGGTGTGGATCACGTGGGACTGGATCTCCTTGAACTCCGCCGGCGTGAGGCTGCCCCGGGGGATGGCGAGGATCGCCGCCTCCTCGGGCGTGATGACGGCCTCGCGGTTCCCAAGGTGGTCCTCGAAGGCGTGGAGCGCCAGGCGCTCGATGCCGGCGGCGAAGTCACGCGGCAGCACCGCGGGCTCGTTGGCCGCGACGATGCGCGCGATGTTCTCGTCGAGCTCGGCGACAAAGGTCGCGAGCTCGGCGTCGAAGGCGGCGGCCTGCGCCGCGTAACGGCGGCGGTCCTTGTCCAGCAGGTGCTCGATCTTCTTGCCGGCGTAGCGGAGCTCCAGGCCGCGCTTGATCAGCTCGACGCGCTGGCGGATGCGGTCGAGCTCGCCCGGGAGGAGCTTCGTGGCTTTGACGAGGACCTGCTCGCGGACGCCGACCTTGCCGAAGTCGTGCAGGAGGGCGGCATAGCGGAGCTCCGTCATCTCCTCGGCGCTGAAGCGCGTCGCGCCGTACGGACCGGCCGCGCAGCGGTCGACCGCGCTGGCGAGGCCGACCGTGAGGTTCGCGACGCGGGCGGAGTGGCCCGAGGTCGTCGGGTCGCGCGACTCGATCGCCGTGACCGACGCTTTCACGAAGCCTTCGAAGAGGTCGCGGATGTTCTCGTACAGGCGGCTGTTCTGGATCGCGACCGCCGCCTGCGACGCGAGCGACCCGGCGAGCTGCTCGTGGCGTGCGGTGAAGGGCTGGACGGTTCGCTCGATCTGGTCCGCCGAGCCCAGCCGGGCCGAGAAATCGAGCTTGCAGTTGATCAGCTGGAGCGCGCCGATCGTCTCGTCCTGCGGCGTGCGCATCGGCACCACGAGCATCGAGCGAGTGCGATAGCCGGTCTCCTCGTCGAACGACCGGTTGATGTGGAACGGAGCGCCCGGGGGTGGGCGGTAGGCATCCTCGAGGTTGAGGATCTCGCCGGTCAGCGCGACGTGCCCCGCCACGCTCTCGCTGGTCAGCGGCAGCCGCGTGGTGCGGAACGGAATGTCCACGGAGTCGTTCTGGGCGAGGACGAAGCGCAGGTCGCGCGTGCCGTCCGGCGCCTCCTCGACCAGGTAGAGCGAGCCGGCGTCGCTCTGTGTGATCTCCCGCGCCTTGGTGAGGATGGTCTCGATGAGGTCACGCGGGTTGCGCTCGGCCGAGAGCCGGATGCCGATCGAGTTCAGCTCGGAGAGCTCGCGGTGGAGCCGCATCATCTCGGCCGAGCGGTCGAGGTCGGCGAACGCGTTTTCCACCGCGCGCGCGAGGATCGGCCCGCCCACGCCCGCCGGCAGCAGCGCGTACCAGTGCTGGGGCCACGGGCCGGCGGCATCCGCGTCGACCAGGGCCACGACGCGGAGCGCGCCCTCGCCCCACCGCCGGTCGACTTCGTCGCGACCGACCAGCACGACGGCCGATCCCGAGGCGGATGGGTCAGCCGACGCGGAGAGGGGAGCGACGTCGAACTCGCCACGGAGGAGCTCGGCGGCGGCCGCCGCCGCGCGCGAGGTCGTGTCGTACAGGACACGGCGGGGCATGGAACGAAAGTAGGGCTGGGGCGGCGGCCAAGTCAAGAATACATATAATGATTTTCGGAATGGTCGAGTTCGGCCGGCTCGCGGACCTCTGCCGGCGGCTGCGTACGAGCCCGGGGCGGCTCGACAAGCTTGGCCTCCTGGCCGACTATCTCCGGGCGCTCCCGCCCGAGGCGATCGGTACCGCCGTCGCGTTCCTCACGGGGCGGGCCTTCCCCCCGTCCGACCCGCGGGCACTGGGCGTCCGCGGGCTGCCGGCGATCGCGGACACAGCCACGGGGCCTCCCCTCACGCTGGGCGACGTCGCGGCGGCGTTCGCGGCCGTCGCCGAGGCCGGCGGCGCCGGCGCCCGCCGGACCCGCGAGGACCTGCTGCGGGGGCTCGCGGCGCGGGCGTCGGAGGACGAGTACCAGACGCTCCAGCGGATCATCGCCGGCGAGATGCGCACGGGAGTGTCGGACGGGCTCGTGCTCGAGGCGATCGCCCGCGCCTTCGCGGCCCCGCTCGAGACGGCGCGTCGCGCGGCGCTGCGGCTCGGCGACCTGTCCGAGGTGGCGGCGCTGGCGGCGCGCGGTGGTGCCGCGGCGCTCGCGGCCGCGAGCGTGCGCCCGGGCGTTCCGCTCCTGCCCATGCTCGCGCAGATCGCCGACGATTTCGACGAGGTGCTGGTGGCCCACGGCGGGACCACGGCGCTCGAGTACAAGTACGATGGCGCCCGCATCCAGCTCCACCGGGACGATGACCGGATCTGGATCTTTACCCGCCGTCTCTCCGACGTCACCGCGAGCCTGCCCGACGTCGTCGACACGGCCCGGCGCGAGCTCGGCGGGGTCCCGTTCATTCTCGACGGCGAGGTGCTGGCGCTCGACACCGCGGGGCGACCGCTGCCCTTCCAGGAACTCATGCGACGGTTCCGCCGCGTCCACGAGGTGGATCGCCTCGTCCACGAGATGCCGCTCACGCTGCACTTCTTCGACTGCCTCATGGCCGACGGGCGCTCGCTCATCGACGAGCCCTACGCGCGTCGCTGGGAGGCGCTGGCCGCCGTCACGGGAGGGCGCCACCTGGCCGAGCGCGCGCTCGTGACCTCGCCGGCGGCGGCCCGCGAGTTCCAGGCCCGAGCGCTCGCCGCCGGGCACGAGGGCGTGGTGGCGAAGGACCTTCGCAGCGTGTACGAGCCGGGAGGCCGCGGCAAGCGCTGGTTCAAGCTCAAGGCGGCGGAGACCGTGGATTGCGTCATCGTCGCCGTCGACCGGGGCTCGGGCCGCCGGAGCGCGTGGCTCTCGAACTACCATCTGGCGGTGCGCGACGGGGACGCGTTTGCGGACGTCGGCAAGACGTTCAAAGGGTTCACCGACCGGCAGTTCGTCGAGATGACCGACCGGCTCTGGGCGCTCGCCGTGAGCGACGACGGCTACACCGTGCGGGTGCGGCCGCAGGTCGTCGTCGAGGTCGCCTACAACGAGATCCAGAAGAGCCCGACCTATCGCTCCGGCATGGCGCTCCGGTTCGCGCGCATCACGCGGATCCGCGACGACAAGGGGCTGGACCAGGCCACGACGCTCGGCGAGCTGCGCGCGCTCTACGAGCGGCAATTCGCGACCAAGGGCCGGTCGGTGTAAAATCGCGCGCTGTGACTTCACGCGTCTCGACCGGCCTCGCAAAGCTCGACGCGATGCTGGGCGGCGGCCTGCTGCCCGGCACGCTCACCGTCGTCTACGGCGCCACCGGAATCGGCAAGACGCACCTCGGGCTCACGTTCGCCGATCACGGGCGGATCGCCGACGGCGCGCGTGGCGTCGTCCTGGACCTGAACGGGCGCGGCGACTCGCAGCAGCACGACGAGTACGCCGCGCGGCTCTTCGACTGGTCGCTCCGGCCGTGGACGCACACCGTGACGCCGATGGCCGATCCGTACCCGCCGCCGGAGCAGATGCAGGCCTTCTACTCCAACACCTGCCAGTGGGTGGGGCGGGTCCGCGACTTCCAGGTGCCGACCCGGGACGGCGGCTGGGAGTTCGACTGGGGCTGGAAGGCCGCCTACAATCACGCGCTCTACACGGTCCGTCCGTTCCTCTACTTCCACTGCGCGGCGGGTGCGCGGCGCGTCGTGGTCGACGGGGTCGAGCCGATGGATTCGCCCGCCGACTCGATCCAGTTCTTCGTGTTCGACGAGCTCTACCGCAAGATCATCCACCGTGACGCCGAGACGCTCGGCATGGAGATCTGCCTGCCCGTCTGGAAGCACCGCGCGTTCATCGACGCCCATCTCTACGACCACACCGCGATCACGACGCTGCTGCTGGTGACGACGGAAGAGACGCGCCTGGAGGACCTGGTGGCGCGCAAGGTCGCCACCGGCGACATCGGCGCCACCGCGAACACCATCCTGGTGCTGGGCAGCGAGCGCGTCGGAAACCGACTGGCGCGCATGCTCTGCGTCGTCAAGCACCGCGGCAGCGCGATGAGCGACGAGATCGTCGAATACCGGATCGGAGCTCGAGGCATCGAGCTCGGCTAGCCCGGATAATTCATGAACGATCGACGCGATCGGCGGGCGGGTGGCGCCGGGTGCGGCCCCGGCCGGCGGGGCTCCATCACCCGTTCCGCCCCGCCGGCCGGGGCCACACCCGACGCCACCCGCCCGTTCGTCGTGGTGTCGTTCATGAATAATCCGGGCTAGGTCAGCTCCTACTTGTTTTCGAGCCGTTGAAGTGTCGCCTCACGGCGCGGCGCCGTTCAGCTCCTACTTCTATCTCGACCATCTGACGCCGCCGGCGCGGGCGTTGCTGCGCGCCGTGCAATCGGCCGCCGGCCGCGCGCGGGCGACGGCCCTCGTGGGTGGCGCCGTCCGCGACACCCGGCTGCCCGGGACGCGTCCGGCGGGGCCCGCCGATCTGGACGTCGCCGTGGCGTCGGGCGCGCTCGACATCGCGCGCCGCGTGGCCGCGCGTCTCGACGGCGCGTTCGTGCCGCTCGACCCGGAGCGCGGGGCGGCGCGGGTGCTCGCGCGGGGGATGTGTCTCGACCTGACGGACTGGCGGGCGGGGACACTCGAGGCCGATCTGGCGGCGCGAGACTTCACCGTGAACGCCCTGGCGGTGCCGGTGCGCGAGCTCCTCAGTCGCGGACGCGCCCGCATCATCGACCCGACCGGCGGGCTCACCGATCTCCGGGCGCGGCGTCTTCGCGTCCACGACCCGCGCGTGCTGGCCGAGGATCCACTCCGAACGCTCCGTGGCGCTCGGCTCGAGGCCGCCCTCGGGCTCCGGCTGACCCCGAGCACGGTGAAAGCCATCCGCGCCGCCGCCCCCGGACTGGCCGGCGTCGCCGCCGAGCGGGTCCGCGACGAGCTGCTCGCGATGCTCGCGCTGCCGCGTACCGCCCGCGTGCTCCGGCGTCTCGACGCGCTCGGTCTGCTCGGCGTGATCGTGCCGGAAGTCGAGGCGATGCGCGCGACGGCGCAGCCGGCGCCCCACCGGTTTCCGGTGCTCGAGCACTCGCTCCGGGCGGTCGCCGGGGCCGATACGCTTCTCGAGGACCTTCGCGCGCTCCGGCCGTTCGGCGAGGAGCTCGCCGCCCATATGGACGAGGAGCTCGGCGGCGGCGTGCGACGCGGACAGGTCCTCAAGCTGGCGGCGCTCCTTCACGACGTCTCGAAGCCCGAGACGCGCCGACTGATCGACGGCCGCGTCCGCTTCTTCGAGCACGATGTGATCGGCGCCGCGCGCGCGCGCGGCATCGGCGAGCGGCTCCGGCTCCCGGCGCGGGCCCGCGGCATTCTCGAGCGGCTCGTTCGCCATCACCTGCGTCTCATGCACCTGGCCGCCGCCGGCCGGGTGACGCCGCGAGCCCGCTACCGCTTCTTCCGGGATCTTCGCGAGGACACGCGCGACCTGCTCCTGCTGACGCTCGTGGACGCCGCCGCCGTGGCGGGAGAGTCGCCCCACGCGGTCTGGCGCCGCGCATCGCTCGTCCGGGACCTCCTGCGGGGATGGGAAGAAACACAGCAAGGCGGCGCCGGCGCGGCACCGCTCGTCAGGGGTGAGGACGTCATGGAGCACTTCGGCATCCAGCCCGGCCCCGCCGTCGGCCGGCTGCTCGCGCGCGCGCGCGAGGCCCAGGGTCTCGGGCGCGTGACCACGCGCGAGGAGGCGCTGGCGTACCTTGACTCGCTCCCGGGCCGGACCCTAGAGTAGCGGAACCCCGAGAAATCGAACCCCTCGGTCGAGGAGGCTCTATATGGTCGCGTGGCGAATCGCGGTGGCCGCCGTCGTCCTTCTGGTGCCGGTGGCGGCGAGTGCCGCGCCGGCCGGCAAGGTCGTTCTCGCCCAGGGCGTCGACCCGACGACGCTCGACATGGCGAACCAGTCCGAGAGCCCGGCGTCGAACGTCGGGCGCCACATCTTCGACACGCTCTACGAGCGTGATCAGAATCTGAAAATCGTTCCCAACCTCGCCACCGAGATGCCGAAGTTCGTCCCTCCATCGGCATGGGAGGTCAAGCTGCGCAAGGGCGTGAAGTTCCACAACGGCGAGGACTTCAATGCCGACTCGGCGAAGTTCACGCTCGAGCGCCTGGGCCAGGGGCAGGGCAAGCTCCGCGGCGCGACCTTCTTCGCGCCGATCGACCGGGTGGAGATCGTCGACGCGTACACGATCCGGGTCCACACCAAGAAGCCCTGGCCGACCTTCATCTCCGTGATGACCTTCGTCCAGAGCGGCATGCTGCCGCCCAGGGAGTCGGCCGGCAAAGAGACCGCCGATCTCTCGAAGAAGCCGATCGGCACCGGCCCCTACAAGCTCGTCCGCTGGTCGAAGGACGAAGAGATCCTCCTCGAGGCGAACGACGCCTACTGGCGCGGCGCCCCGCAGATCAAGACGGTGGTGTTCCGCCCGATCCCGGACGACGCGGTGCGCGTCGCGGCGCTGCAGAACGGGGAGATCGACCTGGCCGTCAACATCCCGCCGCATCTCGGCGCGATCATCGAAAAGCACCCGAAGCTGTTCCTGTCGACGGCGCCGTCGATCCGCACGATCCAGCTCATGTTCTACTCGCACCAGATGGACGCTCAGCACAAGCCGACCGGGCCCTACAACGGGCCCACCGCCGACAAGCGCGTGCGCCAGGCCATCGCCTACGCGATCGACGCCGACGAGCTCATCAAGACCGTGCTCGACGGCAAGGGCGTGCGCGTCGCCACCATGCTGCCGTCGATGCACTTCGGCTACGACCCGAAGCTCCAGCCCATCAAGGCGGACGTCGGCAAGGCCAAGAAGCTCTTGGCCGACGCCGGCTTCGGCGGCGGCGTCGAGATCACGCTGCACGGCCCACGCGGCCGCTACGTGCGCGACGCCGAGGTGGCCGAGGCGGTCACCGGCCAGCTCAGCAAGGCCGGCATCAAGACCACGCTCCGCACGTACGACTTCGTGACCTATCTGAACAACATGGTCTACGTCCACAAGGCGGGGCCGGTCTGGCTGATCGGCTGGGGGACCGGAACGATGGACGCCGAGACCGTGTACGTCCCGCTCTTCAAGTCCCCCGGCATCTTCGTGAACTGGCACAACGAGGACTTCAACCGCATGGTCGACGAGGCGCAGGCGATCATGGACGAGAAGAAGCGCCTCGAGCAGTATCACCGGATCAACAAGCTCTGGGTCGACGAGATGCCGGCGGTGCCGCTCTACCAGCAGATCGACCTCTACGGCGTGAACAAGCGCCTCAACTGGAAGGCGCGGAGCGACGAGGTGCTGCAGGCCTACGCCATGTCGCTCAAGGACGGGAAATAGTCCCGCCCGGATCGTTGTAAGATAGGGGGCGCCGGGCGGCCGTAATTCAGTGGCAGAATGCCAGCTTCCCAAGCTGGACGTCGCCGGTTCGAATCCGGTCGGCCGCTCCAATTCAAGGGGTTACGGGTCACCGTAACCCCTTCTGAATTCCAGCCTGGAAGCTGGACGTCGCGAGTATTGAATCCGGTCGGCCGCTCCAAGAAGCCGAGTGGTTACGGAGAGCCGCAAATCCCGTGGTCATTCTCCAGTGTCCGTCGAGTGACCGAACGACCCTCTTTCGTGCTCGGGATTAGGGCGCCAATGAGAATCGACCTGGATACAAGGAGATTCGGAAACTCCTTCGCGGCACAGTGGCAGTTCAACCAGGCCGCAGGAGGCGAAATCCTCAACCGCGAAATGGTCTAGTTTTCTGGGGCAGGTCCGGGCCCCGCCTAACCGACCAACCTCTCAATCCGTCTGGACCAGACTTCGGGGAGCAGGTCGGAGCGTCGCGCGTGACGCTGCACTAATACGTGCGACGGTCGGCGTGAGCCTGAGCGGCCTGAATAAGTGGAACGCACAGGCGGGCGGGCCTGCGCGCGGCGTGCGACCGTGCGGCGCTGCTACCGCTCGTCGGGGTCCAGCCCCACGCGCCGCAAAATGGCCGGGTTCTCCAGGGCAACCGCCACGCGTAGCGCGCGGAGGCCCTGCACCCCCTGGAGCTCGCCCAGGTCCAGCTCTTCCACCTCGCTGGTCAGGTAGCCCAGGCTTTGCAGGTACTCGATGTACCCGCGGTACTCGCGGCCCTCGGGGCTCTGGCTGTAGATGATTGCGATCTTGCCGGGCTGGGTTACGCGGTCCGAAGTGCCTTCAACCACGGCTTTGTCGATGCCCTTCTTGACGATCTCGTAGCGGATGTCGTACGCGCCGTCG
>DASPZZ010000274.1:0-2112 GCA_035635995.1 Binatia bacterium
CGGGACGGCCGCGCGGATTCGGGTTCGTCGAGATGGCGTCTAAGGAGGAGGCCAGCAAGGCGATCGAGATGCTCAACGGTCGGCTTTTCCGGGATCGAAACCTCGTGGTCGACGAGGCTCGGCCGCAGCCCCAGCGCACCAGCGCCGGCGGCCCTCGCGGCGACCGTGGACCTCGCCCGGGCGGGGGAGGAGGCGGCGGAAGCTGGCGGCGCTAGCCTTCCACTAGCGGCATAGCCCACCCGGGGATCCAGACAGGTCCCCGGGTTTTTCTGCGACAAGAAAGGCTCAACAGATGACGACGAAGAAGACGAGGCCGGGAGTCCCGGCGCCGGGAATGGCGACACGGATCGGGCCGACGATCGACGAGCGCCGTGGCGTTGAATATCACGAGCTTCGATCGAAGGACCTCTTGACCAGGCTCAACGCGAGCCCGATGCCCTTCGGCTGGACCGTGAATCCGTATCGGGGCTGCGAGATGGGCTGTCACTACTGCTTCGCCCGCTACACCCACGAATTTCTCGGGCTGGGCGACCCGGAAGCTTTCGAGCGCACGATCTACGTGAAGGAGATCGACAGGGATCGCCTCATTGCAGAGTTCAGGAGGGCGCGCAGGAGCGGCCAGACAGTGGCCCTCGGCACGGCGACGGACCCGTATCAGCCCGCGGAGGGACGCTTCGACGTGACCCGCCGCATTCTCGAGGCGGCGCGAGAGGTGCCGGGGCTGAGTCTGTCGATCACGACGAAGTCGACCCTGGTCACCCGCGACGCCGGCCTCCTGCGCACGATCGCCGACGCCTCGGAGGTCACGGCGAACCTGTCGATCACGACCGCCGACCCGGCGCTGGCCCGGCGACTCGAGCCGCGCGCGCCGCGGCCCGATCTGCGATTCGGCGCCATGAGGACGCTGGCCGACGCGGGCGTTGCCACCCGGCTCTTTATCATGCCGATCCTGCCGGGTCTGACCGACCACGAGGCGAATCTGAGAACGCTGCTGGCCGCGGCCCGCGACGCGGGAGCCGGGGAGGCCGAGTCGAACGTGCTCTTCCTGAGACCGGGCACCCGCGAGACATTCATGAGATTTCTCGCGATCGAGTTTCCGCGGCTCGTTCCCGAATACGAGCGGCTCTACCGGGGTTCGGCATACGCGCGGCCTGACTACGTGCGCGAGGTGGAGCAGCGTGTGCGGCGCCTCGCGGCCGAGGCCGGGTTGAGCGCCCGGCGCCGCGCCGATCGGCCGGACCAGGGGGCGCCACGGCAGCTCAGCCTGGTCTGGTAACGACTCAGAAGAGCGTGAGCTGCGTGCTCGATTCCACGTCGGGGGCGGGAGGTCGCAGGCCGTCGAACTCGGCGAAGGCGCGGAAGCGATCCCAGATCTCACGCACCTTCGTCTGGTAGTACTCGACGTTCTCGTCAGGGTGCGCCGGGTCCCACAGGCTCGCCAGCTTGGCGTACTCGTTGACGGCGACGCCGGCGCCGCGACCGACGACGTAATAGGAGATCTGGTCCCCGGGCTGCATCGCGCGCCCGGAGGCGCCCGCCAGCTCGTAGACCGCTGACGCCGGGCGAGCGCCGGCGCGGACCTTCTCGCGATAGAGCTCGATCGACTCCTGGAGCGTCTCGGTCCGCGCGAAGGCGCGCAGCTCGACCCGGTGCGCGGCAAAGTCGCCGAGCCAGCGGTCGATGATCGCCCGGACCTCGGCGCGGCGCCCGAGCACCAGGCAGCGAACGATCTCGCCGATGATCTGCCGCTGGAAGGGCTCCAGCCCGCGCGAGCGAAACGCCGAGCCCTTGAGGCTCAGGCGTCCGAGCTCGTCGAGGAGCGCGTAGGTCTTCATCTTGTAGCTGAACATCGCCGCGAACCGGCCGTCGAGCTCGAGCTGGATTCCGTCCGGCAGGCCGGCCGCGATCCGCTCGAGCAGCGCGTCGTCGTCCGCCGGCGCGTGGCCCTTCGGCGGCACGAAGTAGACGCCATCGGTGTCCGCCTCGACCGGAATCGCGCCCAGGGCCTCGAGCGCTGCCAGGACGGCGATGACGACGGCCCGCCCCTCGGCGGTCACGCGGTCGGCGGCGTCGAAGTCGTTCCAGTGGCCCCCGCTGAACGCGAGATAGCCG
>DASPZZ010000275.1:0-31706 GCA_035635995.1 Binatia bacterium
GTCAAACTTGGCGCGGCGGCGGGCGTGGGGCGGGTCGGTGCGGGGGGACGCGAGCGGCTCCGTCACCCGCTCGCCCGAATCGCAGCTCTTCGAGCTGCGCACGGGACTCGGGGGTCCCACTCCGCCGCTCGCGTCCCCCCGCACCGACCCGCCCCACGACCGGCTGACGCTGTACCGGCTTTCGAGTGGAGCGTGAAGGCGTAGGACTGGGGACGGGGTCAGAGGTTGAGGGTTTTGAGGTAGGTGCGGAATTCGGCGGCGAGGTCGGGACGGGCTAGCGCGAACTCGACCGTGGCCTTGAGGAAGCCGAGCTTGTCGCCGGTGTCGTAGCGCCGGCCCTCGAACTCGACGGCATACATCGAGCGGCGCGCCCGGAGCGTGCGGAGCGCGTCGGTCAGCTGGATCTCCCCGCGAGCGTCGGCCCGCGTCCCGGCCAGGATCTCGAAGATCTCGGGCGGAAGAACGTACCGCCCGATGATGGCCAGGTCGGACGGCGCGTCCTGGGGTTTGGGCTTCTCGACGAGGTCGAGGACCTCGTGCACACGGTTCTCGATCGGCCGGGCGGCGATCACTCCGTACTGATGGATGCGCTGGCGTGGGACGCGCTCGACCGCGAGCACGGGCGCGTCGTACCGATCGCTCACGTCGAGGAGCTGCCGCATGCACGGTGACGGTGCGGCGCCGATGATGTCATCGCCGAGGAACACGGCGAATGGCTCGTCGCCGACCAACGAGCGCGCGCAGAGGATGGCGTGGCCGAGACCGAGCGGCTCTCTCTGGCGGACGTAGGAGACGGAGGCGAGCTCGGAGATGGTCTTGATCTGGGCCAGCTCGTCCATCTTGCCCCGGTCGTTGAGGTAGTACTCGAGCTCGAAGGCCGAGTCGAAGTGATCCTCGATCGCGCGCTTGCCGCGACCGGTCACGATGATGATCTCGGACAGGCCCGAGGCGACCGCCTCCTCGACGACGTACTGGATCATCGGCTTGTCGACGAGGGGGAGCATCTCTTTCGGCTGCGCCTTGGTCGCGGGAAGGAACCGCGTCCCGAGCCCGGCGGCGGGGAAAACCCCCTTGCGCACCTTCATGAGCTCATCATACTCCTCGCCCGCCGGCGACGAAGGAGCACGAACGCCACGACGTAGGTGACGACGCCCGCCACGGCCCCGACGACCGCGGTGCCGATCAGGAGCGCCAGCGAGACGTCGCGCAGCAGTTGGACGGCGTTGGTCGCTGAGAGGCTCCAGGACGTCCGCAGGAGCTCGGCGACGGCCGCGGCGTCCACCCCGTGGGGGTCCGGCACGATCAGGCCTCCGATGTGCAGCGCGCCGCCGTACACGAACGGCGCGAACCACGGCAGGTTGAGCCAGGTGCCCGTCACCGTCGCCGCCTTGTTCAGGCGAAAGGCCGTCGCCACCGCGAGCGACAGGAGCGTCTGGAGAGAATAGAACGGCGTGCAGCTGATGAAGACTCCGATGGCCAGGGCGAGCGCCACTCGCCACGGTCGATCGTCCAGCCGCAGCACCGCGCCGAGCCGAGCGGCGAGGGCGCGCGGGGCGAGGCTCACGGTCGCGGTCGCCACCGACCGACGCCTTCCAGCACCGCCACGATCGCGAGGACGCAGGCGGCCTGAACCAGGACGAGCACCGCCTCGCGCGGCGTCGCGTCCTTCAAGAGGATCGCCGAGAGGCCGAGCGTCGAGGCGAGGAAGAAGATCAAGAGCACGCTCTGCTTCCGGGTGAGGCCCAGCTCTTCGAAGCGGTGGTGGATGTGGTCCCGACCCGTGTAGGCGAGCCACTCGTGCAGCGAGTGCACCTTGCCCGTCACGACGCGGGCGACCCCGACGAAGGCGATGTCGAAGAGCGGCACGCCGAGGATGAGCGCCGGCGTGAGCAGCGCGATGATCGGGTCTCCCTCGGCCCATTCGCCAATCACCGCGAGGCCGGCGAGCGTGAAGCCGATGAACGTGGCGCCGCTGTCCCCGAGGAAGATCTGGGCGCGGCCGGGCCGGAAGTTGTACGGCAGGAAGCCGAGGCAGGCGCCCACCAGCGCGGCCGACAGGTACATGAGATAGCGCTGCTCCGTCTGCAGGGCCGCGATGCTGAAGAAGACGCCGGCGATGACGCCCAGGCCGGCGGCGAGCCCGTCCATGCCATCGAGGAACTGGAGCGCGTTGGTGACGGTGACGAACCAGAGGATCGTCAGGAGGACGTTCAGCCACACGAAGCCCGGCACCCAGTGGGGCGTAACGCTGAGGACCACGCCGTAGGCGATCGCCGCGGCGGCGGCGCCGATGTGGCCGACGAGCTTGAGGGAGGCCGGGAGGTCGGTGATGTCGTCCAGGACGCCGACCCCGACCACCAGCGTCGCGCCGACGGCCACCCCCTTGAGCTGGAGCGAGAAGTCGAAGCTGGTGAGCACGGTCACGGCGAACGCGCAGTAGACGGCCGCGCCACCGAGGAGCGGCGTCGCGACCTCGTGAACCTTTCGGGTGGCCGGCATGTCGAGCACGCCCCACCGCAGCGAGAGCGCCCGGGTGACCGGCGCGGCGAAGAACGCGACGGCGAAGGCGAGCATCACCAGATAGAGCCACGGCAGTCGCGCGGCGTGGTCCCGACCCCAGATCGGTATCAGCAGGAGCAGGCCCACCAGCACCAGACGGGCGAGGTGCGGAGTCATTGTAGCCGGCGCCGTGAGCTCGGCGCGCGCCGAGGGTGGCCTGTGAACGATGCGACCCGGCTCCGTCACGCGAGCGCCTCCGCGAGCGCCGTCGTGACCGTGTCCGCCTCGCCGTCGGTCAGCAAGGGGTAGCACGGCAGCGACAGGCACTGGGCCCACAAGCGTTCGGCGACGGGATAGCCGGAGAGCCCGAGCGCCCGGTGGATCGGGCGAAAGACCGGGCGCCTCGCCGTCACGCCTCGACGCTCGAGGTGGGAGAGGACGGCGTCCAGCGGCCTTTCGAGCGTGACCACGAAGCGATGGTACACGTGACGCTCGCCGGCGTCGGCCGGCACCCGGCAACGCGTAGCGCGCGCCAGGGCCGCGCGGTAGCGGGCGGCGAGCGCGCGGCGCCGCGCGATGAAGGCGTCGAGCCGCGCGAGCTGGCTCCGGCCGAGTGCCGCCTGCATGTCGGTCATCTTGTAGTTGAAGCGCGGCGTCAGGTCGGTCCGCTCGTCGTAGTCGCGCGCGTCGCGCGCGCGGGCGACGAGCTCGGCGGGGCCGGCGACCGCCCCGCCCTCGCCCGTCGTGAGGAGCTTGGTCGCGTAGAACGAGCACACCGCGAGCCCGCCCCGCGCGCCCACCGGGCGGCCGCCGAGCGTCGCGCCCAGCGTCTGGGCGCAGTCCTCCACGAGGGCGACGCCGAGCTCCTGGAAGTCGGCGAGATCCACGGCGAGCCCGAAGGGATGGACGACGATGACGGCGCGCGTCCGCGCCGTGCGCCGGCGTGCCGCGTCCGCGGCCGAGAGCCCGAGCGTCTCCGGGTCGGCGTCGGCGAGCACCGGGATCGCGCCGCAGCGCGCGACCGCGTGGTAGACCGCGTCGCAGGCGTAGGTCGGGATGATGACCTCGTGGCCCGCGCCGACGTCGAGCGCGCGCAGCGCGAGCTCGAGCGCGGCGCTGCCCGAGCTGACCGCCGCCGCGTCGGCGACGCCCAGGCGCTGCGCCAGCTCGCGCTCGAGCCCCGCCACTTCCGGCCCCTGCGCCAGCTGCCCTCCGCGGACGACCCGCGCGACGCGCTCGGCGTCGTCGTCGCCGATGGTCGGTCGGGAGTGCGGAATCATGGTCACGGGGTTATTGGGAGCACGACCGCACCCGGCGAGATCAGGCGTGTCGGAGCCACTCGCGTCTCTGTCAGGCCACCCTCGATCCAAGCCGGCCTCACGGCCCCCGCTCCAAATGGAGACCGACTCAGAGGTTCAGGAGCAGTCGCACTGACTGGAACGCCTCCGCGTACTTGACCCGAGCCTGAATGCCCCGGAAGTTCGCGCACGACCGCGCCAGCTCCAGGATCGTCAGGTCCTCGATGTTGGTCTTCGTCACCTGCGATCGGTGCGCTTCGAGGCCGGCGAGCTTCGTGTCCAGCACGTCGGCGATATCCGTGGCGCAGTTCGGGACGAAGTTCACCGTCGAGGGCACCTCGAAGAAGAGCAGATTCGGCACGTAGCGCGTCGCCGACATCGCGCTCTGGGCCAGATTGCGATGGTCCTGGTGGGTGTCGTCGGGCGAGTTGACGAAGATCATCCGCGGCTCGACTTTCCGGATCACCGACTCGAGCCGGACGATCAGCTCTCGCGTCAGCGGCACCTCGGTGTCCCGGTAATCGCCCCAGAAGACCTCGCGCACCCCCAGGATACGGGCCGCGTCCTTCTGTTCCCGCCGACGCACCTCGGCGTCACCGCCGAGCGCGCCGTCGGAGGCGATGAACATGGAAACGACGTGGCCCCGCTGCGCGTACTTGGCCAGCATGCCCCCGCAGCCGTACTCGATGTCGTCGGGATGGGCGCCCAGGGCGAGAATGTTCACTTATTCCGGCTCGGGCGAGAGGCGCGACCACGTGCTTCCCTCACAGAGAATGCCGAGGGCCTCATCGCCGTGCATCAATAATAAGTCAAGCGCCGAGAGAAACGGAGCGAATTCCCCGTGTTCCTGGACGTAGACGGGGTGCTCGTAGCGCTGCGTCTCGACAGCGATCCCGGCCGCCGCGAATCGCCCCGTGTCCATGTAGAGGGCGCCGTCACGCCCCGCCAGGTAGATGTCCGCGCCGACGGCCCGGCAGAGCCCGACCAGACGCGCCGTCGCGTCGCCCGGGGCCCCGCCCGGAAGGTCCAGATCCGAGGCCAGCCGCGTCGGCGTCGAGACGCCGAGCTGCCGCGCCAGCCACTCGGCGCTGCCCACGGCGAGCGGCGCCAGGCGGTCCCACTCTCGGTTGTAGAAGGCCTGCAGCTCGTCCCGGTGTCGTCCCCACGCCGGCGCCGCGCCGTAGGCGTTCTCGATCGCGGCGAAGTGGCGGGCACGCCAGGGCTGGGTCATGTCGACCGCCACGTCGTGGATGGCCGTGCCCAGACGGGCGCGGACCGGCACGGTCAGCCACCGAGGTCCGTCGCGCGTCTTGATCCGGTTGCGGTTCTGCCAGCCGTTCTTCTCGTACTGCACGGTGTCGAGGAATACGAAGAGGTCGGCGGCGGCCCATTTCGCGAAGTACCCGAGCCACGGCAGATAGTGCGGCTGATGGATCGCGATCTTCATGGACTCGGCAACGGCATCACGACCGCCTGACGAAAATCGGGTTGCTGAGCAGACGGCCGGGCCCGCGCACCTCGAGCCGATAGAACGTGGGCGAGCCGTCGAAGGTCTCGCGGTGGACCGTCCGGATCGGCGGCGGTCCCGTCCACGCTCCGACGACGGCGCCGTTGCGCACGAGGGTCACCCGGACGTCGCGCGTCGCACCGCCGGTCGTCTCCACGGCCACCGTGACCTCGACCACCGTCGCCTCGGCGGCCCGCAGCAGCTCGCCCGACACGGCCGAGACGCCGCCGGCCCGCACCGAGAACTCGGCGAGAACGAGCTCGGCGTCGCCCTCGCGCTGCACCGCGTACATGCGGCCGCGCTTGAGCGCGTCGAGCGCGGCGCGCTCCGACCGCTCCTCCACCAGGAACACCGTTCGCACCGTCCCCAACCCTTTCCCCGCGGTGAATCCGTGGAACCCGGACTCGCCGACGCCCCACGCGGGCCGGCTCCGGTCGCCCGACGCGAACTGACCGAGCAGGCGGTCCCAGGACCCGCCGGGCCGCTCGATACGCGTCGTGTCCTCGTACACGACGCCGAAGGCCGTGTAGCGCGCCGTGCGCAGAAGATCGTCGGGGTAGGGCGCCGTATGCCACGCGACCCTGACCGGGCCCATCCACTGCTCGCCCTCGTCGCGCGCCTCGGGGAACGACCATACCGTCGCACCGCCCAGCCGATCCACGTAGTCGATCAGCTCCTGGTGAGGCGTGAGGCCGAGATCGCCGTAGGGTGGATACGGATCGAGGGCGAAGGGCCAGCCGCGGACCAGCGCCAGCAGCGCGACGCCACAGAGGAGCGAGCCGGCGAGCCAGGGGCGCCGCTTGACGACGACGACCACGCGGCCGACCTTCCGGAGGGCCCGCCGCGTGCGCGTGAGCATGTAGACGCCGGGAATGACGAGGACGGCCGGCAGGGCGTCGAGCGCCGAGGTCCAGCCATATCCGCCGACCGGGTTGCCGGTGACCGGCAGCGAGCGGAGCGTCGCCGCCTCCTCGATGCCGAAGACCAGCAGGTTCTTCTGCGTGTTGTGCACCGTCATGTCGAAGGCCAGCGGCGAGCCGCTCCAGTAATAATGCGGAAGCACTTCGACGCCGGGGACGATCAGGACGCGCGGGTTGGCCGTGCGGGCCTGCGAAACGCGCGCCAGGTAGCGGTCGATCCCGAGGTCGAGCACCGAGCGCTCCTCGCGGACCGCGCGGGTCAGCGCTCGGAAGGGCGGCAGGCCGTATTCGACGCGCAGAAGGTAGTTCTCGCTGAGCAGCAGCGCCCCGATCCCCTGCTTCTCGGCCATCGCGGCGAGCTGCTCGAGAGAGAAGTCGCCGGTGGACAGATCGGAGTGGAGGTGGAGGACCGCCGGCAGCCGGTCGAAGCCCTCCGCCGCGCCGACGACGAGAGCCCAGGCGACGACGGCAAGCAGCGCGGTGCGGCGAATCACGCCAGCCTCTTGTCACGGACCAACGCCGCGTACAGGGCAAGGAGCTTCTCGTTCGCCACCGACGTCGAGAACGCCTCGGCCCGCGCGCGCGCGGCCTCGCCGAGCTTCCGGCGCAGCGCGGGGTCGCGTCCGAGCTCGACCAGCGCCGCCGCGAGCGCATCGACGTCGTCGGGCTCGACCAGCCGGCCGCACTCGCCGTCGGTGACGACGTCGGGGATTCCGCCGACCGTGGTCGCGACAACCGGGACCCCGAGGGCCATCGACTCGACGATGACGCGCCCCATGCCCTCGTTCCGGGACGGCACGACCACGACGTCCGCGGCGACGAGGTGCATCGGCACGTCGGCGGTCTCGCCCGTCATCCAGAGCCGTTCGGTCAGGCCGAGCGACGCGGCGATCGCGTCGAGGCTCGGCCGCTCGGGCCCCTCGCCGACGAGCAGCAGGCGCGCCGAGGGGATCTGGGCGATGACGCCCGGCAGCGCCCGCACGAGGAGGTCGAAGCCCTTGATCCGGATGAGCCGGCCGAGGCCGACGACGACGAACGCGCCGGCGTCGAGGCCGAGCCGCGCCCGCGCCTCGGCCCGGAGCGGCGCGGCCGCGCGCAGCGCGGCGGTCGGCACGCCGCTCGGCACCGCGACGTACTGCGCCGGCCGGCCGATCCCGTGCGCCAGGTGCTCCGCGATACCGCGCTCGGTCAGCGCGACGATGCGATCGGTCCATCTCGCCGCCTGCCGCTCGAGCGCCGTGAAGACGGCGGTGCGGCGGGGACCGTAGTAGCCGTAGAAGATGTGGCCATGGGGCTGGTGGATCACCGCAGGCACGCGCGCGATCAGCGCCGCCAGGCGGCCGACGAAGCCGGCCTTCGAGGTGTGCGTGTGGATGATCGACGGTCGCTCGCGCCTGATCAGCCGAAGGATCTGCCCGAGCGCGGCCAGGTCGGCGAGCGGGGCCACCTCCCGGCCGAGGGACGGAACGTCGACGACGCGGCATCCGCGCCGGCGCGCGTCGTCGAGCGAGGGCGCCTCGGACTCTCGGAAGGATGCCGCCAGCGTGCAGTCGTACCCGGCCCGGGCGAGCGCGACGCACGACGCGATCGTGTTCTCCGACGAGCCTCCCAGGGTGAGCCGCGTGATCACGTGGAGGACGCGCACGCTCACCGCGGCCCCTTCCGCGCGTACAGCTCCACGGACGGGCCGACGAGCCACCGCTCGCGCGAGAGCGCGGCCAGCAGCGTGGCACCGGCGGCGATCGTCGCGCGGCCCCACCGTGGGAGCCTCTGGGAGGCCGCGCGCCTGGCCACGGGCTCCTTCGAGGCCGCGGCCGAGTTGGAGACCTCGAGCACCCCGAAGCCTGCGCGCTCCACGAGCCGGCGGAGGCCGGAGGGCGTGAACGCGAAGTGGTGAACCACCGGATAGGTGTCCCACTCGCGAAACCTCACGAGCGGGCCGAGCGCGGTCAGGAGCCGCACCCACGGATGGTGGAAGCGCGCGTTCGGCACGCGCAGGGCGAGCAGCCCGCCCGGGACCAGGACGCGGTAGGCCTCGCGCAGGATCGTGAGCGGGTCGTGAGCCTGGTCGACGACGTTGACCAGCGTCACCACGTCGACCGTTCCGCCGCGGAGCGGCAGGAAGGCGCCGTCGGCCTGGACGGCCGGCGCCTCTCCGCCATGACACGCGACGGCGCACGCCTGGTAAGCGAGGTCCGTGCTGACCGCGCGCCAGCGCCGGACGCGCGCGAGCGCGGCGAGATGGCCGCCGCCGCCGCCCACGTCGAGCAGGCGGGGTCGTTCCGCCCTCCCACGCCCGAGGGCCGCGAGCCGGTCGAGGAGCTCACCGAAGAGTTGCGTCCGCTCCGAGGTCACCCGCTCGGGGGCGAAGAGCAGCGGATACTCCGTCTCGTACTGGCGCTGGAGCTCCGGCGCGGTCGGCAGCTCCGTCGAGAGCGAGCTCCGACAGCTGGGACACCGGCGATGCCGCACGCCGCGATAGATCAGCCTGCTGGGACGGGTCGGTCCGCCGCAAGCGGGACAGCCGGAAGCCGACTCGGATGCCGCGCGCCTCTCGGGCGCGTCCGCGCGCCTCTCAGGCGCGTCCGCGCGCCCCCCGGGCGCGTCCGCGCGCCCCCCTTCCGCAAGGCGCCGGAGCGTACGCTCGAGCTCCTCGGTCGCGCGCTCCCAGGTGTAGTGGCGCTCGACGTGCTCGCGGCACGCGCCTCGCAGGCGCGCGTAGGCGTCGGGATCGCGCTCCTTGGCCGCGAGGAAGCGCTCGAGGTCCTGGGCCATCGCCTCGGCGGTCGCGCCGCGGAAGACGAGCGACGCGCACAACCCTCTCAGGATCTCGGGTGTCGCGCCGACAGGGGTGCCGAGGACGGGGGTCCCGCAGGCGAGCGCCTCCACGGTGACCAGCCCGAAGCCCTCGAGCTCGCGGGTCGGCAGGACGAAGACGTCGGCCGCCTGGTAGTAGCGGGGCAGCGCCTCGTCGGGCACGAACCCCAAGAACTTCACGGAATCCTCGAGCCCGAGGGCCTGGCTCTGCGCCTCGAGATGGCCGCGCAGCGACCCGGCACCCCCGACCAGCAGCACGGCGTCCGGCCGCTGCGTCTTCAAGAGCGCCATCGCGTGGAGCAGGTTGTCGAGGCCCATGCGGGCCTCGAGATTCCTCACCGTGAGCAAGACCGACCGGTCCGCGGGGAGCCCGAGCGCGCACCGGATCGCGCCGCGATCGGCGGCCGGCCGGAACCGCTCCGTCGCCGCCGCCCCGCGGATCGTGACAATGCGCTCTCGGGGCACGGCGTAAAGCTTCCAGAGCTGGTCGGCCGAGAACTCGCTGAGCACGTGGACCAGCCCGGCGCGTCTGAGACACGCGCGCTCGATCGCCCACAGCATCGCGGTGCCCGTCGCGCCCACCAGGCCGGCGCGATGCCGGGCCGTCATCCCCTGCCGCGACCGGTACTCGAGCGGCGCCGGCGAATAGAAGCTGTAGAGGCTCGGGAGTCGAGCCCCGGCCCGAGAGGCGAGCGCTCCGTAGCCGGCGAGCGGCTGGTGGACGTGCAGCACGTCGGCCCCCTGCCGGGCCAGCTCCTCCACCGTCGCGCGCCGCGCGCCGAGGATCGAGGTCCTGATGAATCGCGCGACCGATCGCTGCTCCACGAGAAACTGGCGGATCCTGACGCGCTCCCGCTCGACGGAGACGGGCGCCGCGGCATCCGGGTCGGCGCGGCTCACGATCCGCACGTCGTGACCGCGCGCGGCCAGGTGCCGCGCCTGCTCCCACAGCATGCGTTCTCCCCCGCCTGCCGGGCGCGACGGCGACACGTCGGAGACCATGAGGACTCGCAGCGCGCCGTTCATGCGCTCGTCACCGCAGGGTCCAGCGGCCGCGCTGGTCGAGGTACTCGCGCATCCACAGCTCCGCCATCATCAGGGTCCAGAGGCGGTCGGCGTGGGTGCGCGCGCCGCTCAGGTGCTCGCGCTTCATGGCTTCCACCGCGGCGACGTCGAACAGGCCTCGTGCCCGGACGGCGTCGACCCCCAGAAGGTCGTCGAGCGTCGGGCGCAGATCGCGGCGGAGCCAGTCGCCGAGCGGGATCATGAAGCCCTGCTTGCGGTGCGCGAGCACCTCCTTGGGCAGGACGTCGGCGAAGGCGGTCTTGAGGAGTCCCTTCAGGCGGCCACCGGGCATCTTGATCCGCGGGGACAGACGCAGGCTCTCCTCGACGATCCGATGGTCGCAAAACGGAGCTCGCACTTCGAGCGAGTGGGTCATGCTCATCCGATCGGCCATCGCGAGGAGATCGTCGGGAAGATAGGTCGCGAGATCGACGCGGAACGCCCCGTCCACCGGGTCCCCGTGTCCGCCCGAAGCGAACGCGGCCCGCTGGGGCTCGTCCACGCCGGGCTCGAGCTGCGCGGACAGCGCCGGCTTCACCAGCGTGGCCAGCTCCGCGTCGCCGAAGAAGCGCGTCCAGCCGATGTAGCGATCGCCGGGCGCGGCGTCCGGCTGGGCGGTGAAGCGCCGGGCCCAGTCCGTCCAGTTCCGGCTGGACCCGGAGTCGGGCAGGCGCCGGGCCACCGCGCGCGAGGCGTGGCGAAGCCAGCGCGGAAGCTTTCCGTGGAGCGTCGAGACGCGCAGGCCGAGGTAACGCGGATAGCCGCCGAAGGTCTCGTCGCCGCCGATTCCCGACAGCGCGACCTTGACGTGGCGCGCCGTCGCCTGGGCCACGACGTACGTCGGAATCGCGGAGGAGTCGGCGAACGGCTCGTCGAACGCCCGGACGATGGCCGGCAGGATCGCCTGCGCGTCGGGCTCGAGGATCTCCTCGTGGTGGTCGGTCCCGAATCGCCGCGCGACGAGCCGGGCGTACGGCAGCTCGTCGTACGCGGGCGCCGCGCGGCCGAAGCCCACCGAGAACGTCGCGATCCGGCCCGACGTCACCTCGCGCATGCTGGCGACCACGGCGCTCGAGTCGACGCCGCCCGACAGGAACACGCCGAGCGGCACGTCGCTTTCGAGGCGCAGCCGCACCGCCTCGCGCAATCCCGCGCGCACCGCCTCGGCGGTCTCGGCGGCGGCCTCGCCGCCCGCCGCGGGCCCGGATCGCGGCCCCGGGGACGAGGCCGCCGCCGGGAGCCGCCAGTAGTGCCTCTGCGTGAGGCGCCCGTCGAGGAGCGTCGCCGTATGGGCCGGCGGGAGCTTCCGGATCGCGTCGAAGATCGAGCGCCCGGCCGGCGTGTGGCCGAACGCCAGGTAGTGATGGAACGCCGACCAGTCGAGCGCGCGGGCGACGGCCGGATGACAGAGGAGCGCCTTGGGCTCCGACGCGAAGAGGAACAGCCGCCCGCGGTGCCAGTAGTACAGCGGCTTCTTCCCCAGACGATCGCGGGCGAGGAACAGCCGGCGCTCGGCGCCGTCCCAGATCGCGAAGGCGAACATGCCGGACAGGCGCTCGACGCACCCCTCGCCGTACGCGACGTACGCGTGGAGGATCACCTCGGTGTCGCTCCGGGTTCGGAACCGGCGGCCGCCGGCCACAAGCTCGGCCCGGAGCTGGCGGAAGTTGTAGATCTCGCCGTTGAAGACGATCCAGTAGCGGCCGGTAGGATCGCTCATGGGCTGCTGGCCGGTCACGAGGTCGATGATCGCCAGGCGCGTCATCCCGAGGCCGACGTCGTCCGCGGTGTGGATCCCCGAGTCGTCGGGCCCGCGGTGCTTGAGGAGCCCGAGCATCGCGGGCAGGAGCTCGCGCGCCGTCGGGCCGACGTGGCCGGCGATCCCGCACATCAGCGCGCCGCTCCAGAGAACCGGCGCGCGGCGGCGGCGTCGGTCACCTCGCGAAGGAGCGCCAGAACGCGCCCGGAGGTTCGCGCCGGCGTGTAGAGTCCCGCGCGCGCGAGCGCGCGGCGCCGGAGATCATCGGCCAGCGTGGCGTCGGACAGAACGCGCGCGAGCGCCGCGGCGAGCTCTCGCTCCTGCTCGGCGTCGAACAGCAGGCCGGCGTCGGCAACCACCTCGGGCAGCGCGGCCCGGTTCGAGACGACCACCGGCGCCCCGCACGCCATCGCCTCGAGCACGGTCGAGCCGAAGCCCTCCTCCAGGGACGGCGTGACGTACACCGCCGCCCCGGAGTAGAGCGCGGGGAGATCCGCGTCGTCGACGCGCCCGGGAAAGACCACTCGGTTCTCGACGCCGAGCGACGCGGCCAGCCGAGCCAGCGCGGGCCGACCGTCGCCGTAGCCGCCGGCCAGCACGAGCGTGTGACGACTGCGCGTGGCACCGGGGAGGAGCCCGAAGGCGCGGATCAGCCGCGGGACGTTCTTGTGCGGGTTGAAGTTCCCCACGTAGAGGATGTAGGGCGGCGCGACACCGTAGCGGCTCTTGACCGCCTCCGTGAGCGGTGCGGGCTTGAACTCGGCGCCCAGGGCGACCGGGATCACGCTCACCTTCGACGCGCTCACGCCGAGCCGCGTCACGATCGCGCGCTTGGAATACTCCGAGTCGCTGATGATCGCCGCCGCGCGGGCGGCGTACAGGCGAGCCAGGCGGGTCAGCGTGGCGTCGTAGATCGGTCGGCGCCGTCCCGGGTAGCCGATGAAGTAGAGATCGTGGATCGTCAGGACGACCGGGCACTGGGCGCGTACCGGGCCCTTGTAGTAGGGCGAGAGGAACACCGTGATGTCGTCGCGGGCGAGCGCCCGCGGCAGGCTCACCTGATCCCACCATTGGGTCCACGAACCGCGCAGCGCGCGGAAGGCGACGCCGGGGAGCGTCTGGTCGAGGCGCGCGCCGGCGTCGCCGTAGACGACGCACGACCACCCGTCGAGCGAGGCCGCGCGGAGCACCTCGAGCAGGTAACGGCCGATGCCGGTGCGCACGCCCGGTCGGAGCTCACGCCCATCGACGCCGAGCCGCATCAGTCGTTCGCGTCCCACGGCCACCGCGACCTAGCCTCCGGCACGGCCGTCGCCGAGCAGCCCAGCGTACACGCGCTCGACGGCGTCGACGTGGGCGCGGAGGGTGAAGGTCGACTCCGTCCGCGCGCGCCCGGCGGCGCCGAGGCGCGCGGCGCGACCGGGATCGTCGAGCAGGACGCGCACCGCGTCGGCGAGCGGGGCGGGCGCGGCCGGCTCCACCAGGAGCCCGGTCTCGCCGTCGCGCACGATCTCGGGAACGCCGCCGACGGCGGTGGCGACGACCGCCCGGGTCATCGCCATCGCCTCGACCAGCACCCGGCCGAACCCTTCGCTCTCCGACGGCAGCACGAACACGTCGCAGAGGGCGAGCAGGTCGGGGATGTCGTCGCGCCATCCGGTGAAGTGCACGCGCGACTCGAGGCCGAGGCGGCGTGACTGGGCCAGGAGCTCACTCCGGAGCTCGCCGTCACCGACGAGGATCCAGTGCACTCCGGGCTTCGTCCGCTCGATCCTCGCGGCCGCGTCCAGCAGGTGCCGGTAGCCCTTCTCCGCGACGTGCCGCCCGATCGATAGCGCGACCGGCGCCGACGGGGGCACGCCGAGCGCCGCGCGGAGCGCCCCGGACGGCGGCCGCGGCGTGAAGCGCGCGAGATCGATCCCGTTCGGGACCAGTCGGATTTTCTCCGGCGCCCAGGCAACCCGGCGCGCGACGGCCCGTGACGTCGCGATCACTTCGGTCGCGAGCGCGCAGAGGGCGCGGTCGACCAGGCCGTCGCTCTCGGCGATTCGCACGTGCCAGATCGCGGGACGCCCGGCCAGACGCCCGGCCACTCCCCCATAGGCCATGGCGCGTGAGCCGTTGGCGTGGATCAGCGCGGCGCCGGTGGCCCGGGCCAGTCGGCCGAGCGCCCTGACGCTCCGAACGACCCCGGATCCCGGTCGCCGCAGCGTGGGCAGCGGGATCACGTGGACGGGCAGGCCGAGATCTCGCCCGCCGGACGCGACGCCGCCCTCCTCCGGAACGACCAGGGCCGGCGCCCAGCGGTCGCGGTCGAGCCCGCGCAAGAGGTCCATCAGGCTCAGCTCGCCGCCGCCCACGATGCGGCCGTGGTTCGACACGACCAGGATCGACGCAGGGCGCGGCGGCGGCTCACCCACGCTCGCTGACCATCAGGATCCGCAGCCGGTCGGCCGGCGCGGCGTCGAAATCGCGGAGGACGTCCAGTCCCGGCGGCGGCGGACCCCACAGCAGTGGAATCAGGCCCGGTCGATCGAAGAGGAACTCGCGGCTGTCGAGCACCACGAGACGGGCACCGGCGCGTCGGGCGGTGGCGAGCAGCTCGTCCGGCCCGACACGAGGGAGCGGGGCCCAGCGCCGCTCGCTGTAGAAGGCGACGAGGGGCTTGCGGTCGAGCAGGACCGCATCGCGGGGCTGGGTCTCCGCCACCCAGCGCGCCGCCTGCCGGTACAGCGCGGCACCGGCGTCCGGGCGCAGGATCGGCTGGAGCGTCCAGGGCACCAGGACGAGCGCGACCACCAGCGCCAGAGCGACCGACCAGCGCCAGCCGCGGCGCGCGTCAGTGAGGGTGACGGCCGCCCAGAGCGCGCCGACCGCTGCGAACGGCAGGACGAAGGGCAGGATCGGGAGAAAGATCCGCGGCTCGACGTGAAACGCGAGCGACGCGAACGGCGGCAGGGCCGCGGCGAGCAAGATCGCGTCGCGCCCGAGCCATCCGGACGTTCGGGCCCGAGCCAGCAGACCGGGCAGCACGAGCAGGAGCAGGATCCACGGCAGGAGATCCGGCACCGCGTACTTCTGGAAGAGCAGCACGTTTTCGAGGATGCGGATCGGCAGCGGGCTCGGCGCTCCGGCGGCGCCCGTCGCCAGCGGCAGGTTGTGGTCGATCTTGCCGCTGAGCGTGAAGTGGCCCCAGGCCTCGCTGAGGTACCAGACGTACGGCGCCACGACGGCGGCGAAGACGAGGACGGCGGCGCCCACCCACGGCAGGAGCGCGGCGGCACGATCCCGTCCGGTCGCGATCATGAACAGCGCGACGGCGATCAATCCGACCAGATACAGAGCGCCTTCCGGTCGCACGAGATACGCGAGCCCGAGACACAGACCGGCGAACGCGATCAGGGTGCGAGGGCCGGCCACCAGCCCGCGCCGCGCGGCCAGCACGCCCGACACCAGGAGCAACGTATAGGTCGCCTCACACAGCACCGAGGCCGAGTTCTGCACCAGGCGGGGATGGACGGCGATGAACACCGCGGACAGCAGGGCCGCCTGGCGTCCGACGATGCCCCGGGCGAGCACGAAGCTGGGCACGATCACCAGCGCGCCGAAGAGGGCGGAGACCAGGCGGCCCGCCGCCTCCCAGTCGCCGACGACCGGCTGGGCGAGCGCGATACAGATCGGGTAGATCGGATGGAACATCGGGTCGAAGGGCGAGCCGGTCGACTGGAACTGCCGCGCGATGGCCACGTAGGCGACGCCGTCGGGGTGGATGACCGGGAGATACTCGGCGACGAGGAGCCGGATGGCGAACGCGACCGCGGCGACCGCCAGCGCCAGAATCACGCCCCGCCTCGCGCGAGCGTCTCGTAGAGCTCCGCGGTCGCCTTGGCGCTCTCGGCCCACGACCACGCCGACGTCGCGAGCGCGCGCGCCGCCTGCGCCATCCGCGTCGCGCGCTCCGGCTGGGCCAGCACGTCGCCGAGCGCCGTCACCAGCGCCTGCGCGTCGCCCGGCTCGACCAGGCGGGCGGTCACGCCGTCGGTGAGGAACTCGCGGAAGCTGCCGACGGCGGTGGCCACCACCGGCGTGCCCAGATCACAGGCGAGTCTCAGCGACCCGCTGTCCGTGATGTCCCGGTAGTTGAAGACCGCGACGTCGGCGGCGGCGAAGTAGGTCGCGACCTCGTCCGCCGGGACGTATGTCGGGCGGAAGATCACGGCGCCGTCCACGCCGGCTCGTCGGATCGCGTCGCGATACTCGCCTTCGCTGCCGACCAGGAGTGGCCCCGCGATCACCAGCCACGCGTCGGCGTGCCGGCGCCGGAGCTCGGCGAGCGCGGCGATGACCCCGTGCAGGCCCTTGTACGGGCGGATGGCGCCGAAGGCGAGCACGATCCTCGCGTGGCTCGGCAGGCCGAGCGTGGCGCGAGCGCCGAGGCGATCGGGCCGCCCATCGCCTTGGAGGAATCCGGCGTCGCCGAGATGAATGAGCTCGATGCGCGCCCCGGCGGGGAGCCGCCGCCTGGCCACGTCCGCCGACCGCCGCGTGTGGACGACGACCGCGTCGGCGGCGGCGAAGCACCGCCAGAGCGTCCAGTCGTCCCAGCGGATCCGTTCGTGGGTCCGAACGTTGTGGACCGTCATCACCACCGGCGCGCGGCGCCGGATCACCGGCCAGAGCAGCGCGTCGAAGCGGGTCGAGAGCAGGCTTTGCACGTGGACGACCTGCGGCCGTGAGCGGGCCAGCCGGTTGTGGAGCGCCTTGACGTTGCCGAGATATCCGACACCGCCGGCGAAGCAGCGGTCGACCTCGAAAGGGGTCGCCAGGCGCCCGAGCTCCCACTCGCGGTTGGTGAGGAGCGAGACCTCGACGCCCGCAGCCGCCAGCGCGCTGCACAGGTTCCACGCGTAGTGCGCGATGCCGCCCCAGCCGCCGGTCTCGACCATCACGACCTTCATGGCGCGCGCATGATCCCGGACGAGCCGAGCGAGCGCAGCAGGCGCGCGCACGCGGCCTCCTTCGCCCGCAGCAGCGCCGCGCGGTGCCGATCGAGGGGCGGATACTTGAAGACGAGCGCGGTCATCCTCACAAGGGCGCCCGTCATCACCGTGGCGCGGAGGAGTGCTGCGGCGGCGCGGCCGTGGTGCTTGCGGAAGTACCGTACGTAGCTCAGGTAGTACTCGACCTGCCGCACCGACGTCTGCTGCGTGCTGGCGCCGTGCGAGTGGACGGCGCGGGCGGCTGGACAGAGGGCGACGGAGTGACCGCGGTCCCGAAGGCGCCGGCAGAGGTCGGTCTCCTCGAAGTACATCCGGAAGCCCTCGTCGAAGCCCCGGACCGTCTCGAACGCCTCGGCGCGAAGCATCATCACCGACCCGGAGATCGTGTCGACCACGGCGTCGCGCGTGAGATCCCGGTCCGCGTAGTAGAACCGGCGGACCCACCGGTTGCCCGGCGCCAGCGAGTGGAGCTCGAGCACCTCGCCGAGGGCCAGCGCGAGCGTCGGGAACCGCTTTGCCGACGGCTGCGGCGTCCCATCCGGGTAGGTCAGCGCCGGTCCCACGAGACCGCAGGCGCGATTCGTCGCGAGAAATCGGCGCAGCGTCGCGAGGCTCTCGGGCTCGAGCACGACGTCCGCGTTCATCGCGCAGAGATGCGTCGAGCGGTGCACGGCCGCCGCCCGATTGATGGCCGCGCCGTAGCCGGGATTGTCGGGGTTCTCGAGGACCGTGACCTCGGCGTGGGCGGCACGTATCGCTTGCACCGTGCCGTCGGCCGAGCCGTTGTCGGCCACGATCACACGCGCGTCGAGCCCGGCGGTCGCCTTCCGAGCCGACGCGACCGCCTGGAGCGTGAGCTCGCGCGTGTTGTAGCTGACGACGATCACGGCGGTATCGTTCATGGGCCGGGCACCGTCATGGTCCGTCCGCCCGCCCGCCCGCCCAGGCCCGCGGCCCGCCGCGGACCAGGCTCAGACCGAGGAGCTTGGGCGCCTGCCGCTGCCAGGGCACGGTCGCGAGGGACGCCGCGAAGCGGCGCCGCGCCTCGGCCCAATCGCCGCGGGCATACGCATCCTTGCCGAGCCAGTTGTGCATGTCGGCGATGATGCGTCGCCCCACGGACCCGAGCCCCTCGACCGCCGTCGGCCGCGTCCGGTAGAGCGTGTCCAGGACGCGGAACCGGTTCCGCTCCATTCGGGATCGGTCCTCGCTCATGCCCCCGGGCTGGACGCGATAGCTCGCCAGCACGGCGGAGGTGTAGCGCGCCGGCGCGATCAGGGCCAGGCGCAGCCAGAGGTCCCAGTCCTCGAGCGCGGTCAGCCGCTCGTCGAATCCGCCCGCCACGTCGAGGACGGTTCGCCGGACGAGCGGCGCGATCGCGGGAATGAAATTGCCGTGGATCAGCTCGGGAAAGAGCCAGCCGTCGAGCACGCGAGCCCCGTAGCCGAAGCGCTCCGATGCCCTCGCCTTGGCCCCGGTCGCCACCGTCTCGATGAGCACGTCGCAGTAGGTCCACCCCACGTTCGGCTGGCGCTCGAGCACCGCGACCTGCTCGGCGAGCTTCGTCGGCGCCAGGATGTCGTCGGCATCGAGGAACGCGACGTAGGCGCCGCGCGCGGCGGCGAGCCCCGCGTTGCGGGCGGCCGCCAGGCCCCGATTGGGCTGCCGGAGGACGCGGATCCGGCCGCCGTAGCGCCCCAGGACGGCCGGCGTGTCGTCGGTCGAGCCGTCGTCGACCACGACGACGTCGACGGCGTCGAGCGTCTGCGCGAGCGCGCTGTCGATCGCCTCGGCGAGAAGTCGCGCGTGATTGAACGTGGCGATGACGAGGCTCACGCTCACCGGATGACCTCGTAGATGATGTTCTCCCGGTCGCCCCACCGGAACCGCGGGTCGCTCGTTCCCTGGCGCGGATGGATGCGGACTTCCGCGGGCGGCGGGGTGAGCGCGTTCAGGAGGTGGTCGACGAAGCGGCCGAGGTCGTACGTGTGCGTGTAGAAGCCCCGCTCGAACCGTTCGTCCCGCTTGCGCCGGAACCGGAGCGGCCGGGGCGGCAGATAGAAGACGATGACGAGCTTGCGGCGGGCGCGCTCGTACATGCGCTGCACCGCGGGAACGCAGTCCGGTAGATGCTCCAGGATGTGACGGCAGAGCACCGCGTCGAACGCGCCGGGCAGGCGGTCGAGCTCGTAGAGCGAGCCTTCGCGGAACCGCGCGGCGTCGGCCGGGAACCGCTCGCGCGCCGCCGCGACGAACTGTGCGGTCACGTCGAGGCCGAGATAGGCGAGGTCAGGCCGGCGCTCGCGGATCAACTCGAACATGACGCCGGTACCGCAGCCCACGTCGAGCACGGAGGTCATGCCGGACAGCAGCTCGACCGCCTTGAGGCGGGACGGATGGTCGCGGCCCTCGTGGCCCACGCGGAGGAAATCCTGAACCTGCGAGGGGGTGTAGCGCCGCCAGGTCTCTCGGAGCCTCACGGCGCGCTCCTGCGCTCCCACAGCCGGCGCAAGGTGGTCATCACCCCTGAAGCACCGTCCGCCAGTCGGCGATGAACTCGACCCGCCAGGCCGCGCCGCCGATGAGACCGGCGAAGACGACGTACGTCCCCGCCGACACGCCGGCGGCGATGACCAGCGACGGCAGGTCGTGGATCCAGAGGCCCGCGAGCGCCGCGAGCACCGCGGCGCTCCCGGCGCTCGCGGTCAGCGGCACGCGCACCGCGGGAAGGACACGGACCGGGACGAGCCGGCGCAGGCTCAGCGCCGTATACGACACGCCCGCGCACGCCAGCCCCGCGCTGGCGACCGCGAATCCCACGAATCCGAGCCACGGCACCAGGACCAGCGTCAGCGCCCACAGCAGCACGGCGCTCGCGAGGTTGAGCCGGAACACGACGTCGGGCCGCCCGAGACCGTAGAGGGCGTGCACGAAGATGGTCGAGGTGCCCCCGATGATCGCCGACAGGCAGAAGCATCGCACCGCGGGCACCGCCGGCACCCACGCCTCACCGAAGATCAGGCGCACGACCGGATCGGCGCCGGCCAGGAGCAGCGCCGCCGCCGGATACAGCACGGTCGTGACGCGGTTCAGGGCACGCGCGGTAGCCTCGGCGAACCGCCCGGCGTCGGCCTGGAGGCTCGACAGCGCGGGAAAGAGCACGCGGCCCGCGATGCTGACGACCTGCAGCGGGAGAAAGGCGAGCGTCGCCGCCCAGTTCAGGAACCCGACGGCGGGGACACCGCTCCACGCCGTCACGAACGTCGGAACCACCGCGTCCCCGGCGATGCCGACCAGGATGCTCGCCTGGAACAGAATCCCGAACTTCATCACCGGGGCCAGCTCGCGCCAGCTCCAGCGGAGCGTCGGCCTCCACCGGGTCGCGCTCCAGAGCACGGCCAGATTCATGGCGCGCGCCGCCAGCGCGCCCAGGACGAAGCTCCAGAGCCCGGCGCCGGCGAGCGCCGCGGCGATCGCCACCGAGTGGAACGTCACCGTGTCGGCGGTCTCGGCGATCGTCAGAGGCAGGTAGGCGAGCCGGCGCTCGAGCAGGACCATGGCCGGCATGCGGAGCGATGACAGCACCACCAGCAGCGCGAGCCACCGCACCGGTGCGGTCACGTCGGTCGACACGCCCGGCCACCGCGCGACGAAGGGCGCCGCGGCGGCGATCGCCGCGCCCAGCACCAGCGCCAGCCCGAAGGTCGCGGTGAACGCGGCGCTCAAGCCGGTCGCCAGGTCGAGGTCTCGCCGCTGGATCAGCGCCGCGCCGAGCCCGAGCTCGCTGAATCGGACGCCGAGCGTGATGACGAAGAGCAGGATGGCGTAGAGGCCGAAGACCTCCGGCGTCAGCAGCCGGGCGAGGGCGATGCTGCCCCCGGCCGTGACGACGACGCTCACGACCTTCTGGGCGCCGAGGAGCAAGAAGCTTCTGAGCGTCCGACCTCTGAGCCCCGGGCAGCCCGAGGGGGTGGTGGTCATCGACCTCCGTGCTCGCGCACGTAGGCGGCGACGACGCGCCGCCACGAGCGCTGCGACGTCAAGATGAGCTCGACCAGCTCACGGACCGCTCCGTGCCCGCCTCGGGCGCGCGTGACGTGGTGCGCGGCCGCCTTCACCGGCGCCGGCGCGTCGGCGACCGCGACCGCGAGCCCGGCGATCTGCATCGCCGGGATGTCGAGGAGGTCGTCGCCGATGAAGGCCACCGCCGCGGCCGGCACGTCGTACTCGGCGCACAGCGCCTCGACGACTTCGCCCTTTCGGCGCGCTCCGAGGACGACCGAGTCGACGCCCAGCTTGGTGCCGCGCGCCTTCGCGATCGGGCTCGATTCGCCCGTGACCATCGCCGTCCGGAGCCCCGCGCGCTTCGCCAGGGCGACGGCCACCCCGTCGTGGGTGTGGAACGCCTTCAGCTCGTCGCCGCGCTCGGAGAGCATCATCCGGCCGTCCGTGAGCACGCCGTCGACGTCCATCACGAGGAGCCGGATCTTCCGGGCCCGGGCGACGATCGCGGGCGTCGGCATCACGCGACGCGCCGGGACAGACGTGCGCCCGTCGCCGGAACGGCCGCCGGCTCCGCCTCCGGGGCGAGCCCGGGCAGCGCCACCACGACGGCGGCGAAGAACCAGAAGGGCTCCATGATGCGCACGATGATGAAGGTGTTGGCGCCGAGCGCGTGGCCGAGCAGTCCGACCGTCCCCGCGACGAAGCCGAGGGCCAGCCCGCGCTCCTCGGGCGTCTGCAGGCCCCGGTAGGAGACGACGCCGGCCTTCAGCACCGCCCACATGAGCGCCAGGAACGCCACGAATCCCACGACGCCCGTCTCGACGAGCGTGCGGGCGAACTGCTGATCCATGAACGCGAAGCCGGTGACGCCGTAGCCGAAGACGGGGCGACGAGTGAAGCCCTCGAACGCCTGTTTCACGCTGATGAGCCGCGCCGAGGTCGACGGGTCGAGGCCGACGGCGCCGAGACGCACCGTCGGCTGTCCCCGCTCGGGCTCGAACGTGTAGCGGACGCGCTTCAGCACCGTGTCGGGAAAGAGCGCCAGGACGACCGGCGAGGCGACGAGCGCGACGATGAGCGCGCCGAGCATCACGCGCCGCCGACTCGAGAGCACGGCCAGGACCGCGACCGCGGGGATCGCGCCGACGTAGGACGTGCGCGAGAGCGTGAACACGAACGGGATCGACATGAGGCCGACCAGGCCCAGGTAGATCGCCCGGGTCCGGATGCGCGCCGTCTCGAGCGCGATGCCGCCGGCCACCGCCATGAGCAGCAGGAGGTAGCCGCCGAACGTGTTGGGCTCGCCTTCCTTTCCCTCGAACGGCGCCGACACTCGCTGCCCACTCGGGATCTGGGTCAATCCGATCAGGCTGACGATGACCGCCGTCAGAAACGCCGCGGTGACGAGACGCCACGCCTGCCGGCGGTCGATGAGGTTGTTGACGACCATGTAGTAGACGACGAAGTACTCGACGTATTTGAGGACGTAGAAAGCGCCGCCGAGGCCGGCGACCGTTCCGGTGATGTACCCGATCAGCGTCGCGCCCGCGGTCGCGGCCACGTAGAGGAGGATCGGCCGGTTGAGCGGGGTCTTCAGCGTGAGCCCCAGCTCCTTGTTCACGGCGGTCTTGGCGAGCCAGCTGAAGGCGACGACCAGCAGGAGGAGGTCCTCGCTCCGGATGACGATCCGGCGGCCCTCGGCGACCCCGCCACCGGAGCCGAGCTGCGGCGAGAGCAGCATGGAGAAGATCACGAGGTAGAGCCCGAACTCGATCTTGACGAAGACGATGAGAAACACGGCCAGGGCGGCGGCCAAGACCAGGGGCGAGTCCACGCGCGCCTACTTCACTCGCACGACCTGGTTGCCCAGGCCGAGACGTATCAGCTCCTGACCCTTCGCCGCCGCTTCCCCGGACGTGGCGAAGTTGCCGTGACGGATGGCGAACGTCACCGCCTCGCCCGGCTGGGCGGCGACGCGCACCTGGTGGCCGCTGGCGCGCAGCCGCTCGGCCGTCTGCACGGCGCCGCGCAGCGGGAGGGGCAGTCCCACCTGCACGCTCAGCGGCTCGCGCTCGCCGACGACGAACGCATCGCCGAAGCCCTGCTCGCGCAGGGCGGCGACGAGCGCCTGCGCGTCGCGCGCGCTCGGGATCTTCTCGATCAGCACCGCGTAGAGCGCGGCACCCGTCTGTTGACGGAAGCGCACCGTCTGGTAGCCGGCCTCGTTCAGCTGGCGCTCGACGCGCTCCGCCTCGGGCGCGGTCATGAACGGCCCGAACTCGAGGGCGAAGCGGGCGGCGGCCGCGGGCGTGCCGCCGGGTTGGGCGGGCGGTTTTGCCGCTGCCGGCGGCGCGGCGGGCGCGGGCCGCTCGATCGGCGCGGGCGGCGCCACGACGGCAGGCGGCCCGGCCGACGGCGCGGGCGGTTCGGGTAGCGGCAACACGGCGGGCGGCGGCGCGACGGGCCGCGGCGGCGCGAGCGCGCGCGCGGCGGGCGGGGTCTCCAGCCGCTGGCGCAGGAGCTCCTTCGGTCGGAGCCCGGCGCCGAACCAGCCCATGCGCCAGCCGGCGAGGCCGCCCAGGGCCGCGAGAAGCGCCAGGACGATCGCCCCCATCAAAAAACGCCGGGACGTGGCCGAGCGGCGCGCGGGCCCGTCGAGCGTGACCGCCTCAACGGTCGGGGCGCCCGCGAAGGACGAGCCGGCCGCCACAGTCCCCCGACCTCCGTCGAGGTCGACCGCCACCACGTCGGCGCGGCCCTCGCGGTGGAAGAGGCGCCGGAGCAACCCGCGCGCACGCTGGAGCTGATCCTTGCGGCGGTCGACGACCGTCTCCTCGCCATAGTAGTGCGTGTAGTACTGCGTGTAGGCGTAGCCCGCGATCTCGGTCTTCACGTCGTTCAGGACAACGCCCCAGACCTTGCCGCCGACGTTCTCGACGTGCACCTTCGCCCGCTTGAGCACGAGCCGTCCAACCTTACCGGCCTGATAGACGAGGACCACGCCGTCGGCCTGCGAGGCGACGATGGCCGAGTCGGTGACGGGCAGGATCGGCGGCGTGTCGACCAGGACCACGTCGTACACATCGCGCACGGAGTGCAGGAACCCCGTCATCGCCGGCGTCGAGAGGAGCTCCGACGGGTTGGCCGGGACCGGGCCGGCCTCGATGATGTGCAGGTTGTCCAGGCCGGGGGCGGCCATGATGTCTTCCATCTCGAACCGCCCCATGAGGATGTCCGCGACCGTCCGGATGCAGTCGCGCCACTGCGCGCTCCCGACGAGGATGTTCGACAGCCCCGGCTCACGCTCGATCCCGAAGAACCGGTGGATGCTCGGGCGGCGCATGTTCGCGCCGATCAGCAGCGTCTTCTGGCCGCTCTGGGCCATCGTCAACGCCAGGTTGACGATCGTCGTGGTCTTGCCCTCCTGGAGCGTCGGACTCGACACGACCAGGACTTTGCCCGACCGTTCCATGCGCGCGAACTGGATGTTGGTGCGGAGGGTCCGGTACGCCTCGGCGACCGGCGACTTCGGGTCGAAATGCGTGATGAGCAGCGAGTGGCTCAGCAGCGCCTCGGGGTCGATCTCGGCCAGCGCCGGCCGGCGCTCGAGGATCCGCTGCACGGTCTCGCGCGAGTCGATGTGCGGCACCACGCCCAGCACCGGCACGCCGAGATAGGCCTCGACGTCCTCGATGGTCCCGATCGAGGTGTCGAGCGTCTCGCGCACGAACGCGAGCACGAGACCCAGCGATAGCCCCAGCACGGCGCCGACCAGGATCGTGTTCGTCGTTTCGCCGCCGATCGGCGCGTCCGGCTCCGTCGCCGGGCGGACGATGGACACCTCCTCGATCTGCTCGGCCTCCTTGATCAGGGCCTCCTGGTGCTTCGTCTTCAGGAGCGCCAGCAGGTCGTCGTTGGTCTTGGCCTCGCGCTGCAGCCGCTGCAGGGAGAGCTCGAGGGTGGGCAGCTCCCGGTTCTTCTGCTGCAGCTCGCCGATCTGCCGGTTCAGGAACTCCTCGCGGTTCCGCAGCATCGCGATCTGCGCGGCCACCTCGCGGCGCATCTCGCTGCGGACCTCGCGGATCCGGTCGTCGAGCGCCTGGAGACGGGGGTGCTTGTCGGTGACCTCCAGGGCGAGGTTGTTGCGCTCGAGGAGAAGCTCCGAGAGCGTGGCCTGCAGCTTCTGCATCGCGGGGTTGGAGCTCTCGATGAAGATCCGGTCGGAGCCGTCCGCCGCGCCGGGCCGCGTCAGGCGCTGCTGGATCGCCTCGAGCTCGATCCGCTGCTGCCGCGCCTTCTCGATGTCACCCCGGACCTGGGTGAAGAGCGAGAGCAGCACCGACGACTCGGCGCCGGGCGCGATGATCCGGTTCGCTTCTCGGAACGCCCAGATCTCCGCCTCGGTGCGGCGAGAGCGCGCCTCGACGTCCTTGAGCTGGCTCTCGATGAACCGCCGCGCCTCGGTGACGCGCGAGTTCCGAAGGGCCTTGTTGTAGTCGCGGTACGCCTCGGCGGTGGCGTTGGCGAGGTCCTGGGCCTCGCGCGGCTTCGTCGAGGTCGCCGTGATCTCGAGGATGCTCGTGTTCGGCACCCGGGCGACCTTGACCTTGCCGTTGATCGAGTCCAGCGCCGCCCAGTAACTCTTCGACTCGCGCGCGGCCGTGCCCGAGCTCGTCTCCTTGAGGTACCCCAGCCGCTTGGCGACCTCCTCGAGGATCGGGTAGCTCTTGATGATCGTGACCTGCGTCTCGATCGAGTCGGCGCTCGAGTACGAGAGGACTTCCACCAGCAGCCCCGACAGCTGGGTCGACTGCTCGAACTTGACGGCCGAGGTCGCCTGGTAGATGGCGACCTTCTGTCGCACGAAGCCGAAGCTCAGCAGCGCGACCAGCACCGTCGACGCGATGATGATCGTGCGCCGACGGCGCACGATCAGCCAATAGTCGCGGAGATTCATCTCGTACTGCGCCACTAGCGGAAGCCCTCGTGGCCGGAGGAGCTGAGCGGCGCCGCGCCGCGAGGCGACCCTTCAACGGCTCGAAGATAGGAGCCGGGCGCCACTAGCGGAAGCCCTCGCTGAACCGCAACCGTTCCAGCCGCTCGATGAGCACGGCGGCCTCCTTGACCGCGGCGCGCGGTGCCTCGGCCGCCGTCCCCGCACCCGCCGGCCGGGGCTGGCCGGGGTCGGACGCCAGGTCGAGGTGCTCGAGGCTGACGACGGGACCGTCCGCATCCTGGAAGAGGCGGCACTCGACGGCCTCGGGCGCGACGGGCCCCAGCGCGCGGAGCAGGCGCAGGGCGCGGGCGCTGAACCACGACGCGGCGATCATCGCGCGGGGCGCGACCTGTTGGAGCACCGCCTCGGGAAACAGGCGCGGGAGGAGCGCCACATGCTGCCCCCACCACGCGGCGCCCTCGACGGCGCGCAGCACGGTCTCGGGCCCGGCGACGACGTCGCTCACGACGAGCACGAGCCGGCCGCTCGCGTCCGCACACGCGAGATCGACCGTGACCTCACCGGAGGCGAGCGCTCGCTGCAGAGGTCGGAGCCCGGGCTCGAGATGCGAGGCGCACTCCGCCACCGCGGCGACGAGCTCTCCGGCGTCGGCGACGGCCCGGCGCCTCAGGACTCTCACCGCGCGCCCTCCGCGACGGCGCCCGTGATGTAGAGGAACGGCGCCTCCGAGAGGTCCGTCGTCTTGGGCGACATCAGACGCTGGCCCTTGCCGTCGGCGACGATCTCGACGCACGGCCGCAGCGGGTGGTTGCGGTTCACCGCCGTCACGCGGCCGACCTCGCCGGTATTCAGGCGTACGAGCGTGCCCGGCGGGAAGACGGAGATCTCGGAGAGCAGGGCCTTGACGAGCGACGACGGGAAGGCCTCGTGCTTGGAGCGCACGATCTCGCGGATCGCCTCGTGCGGCCGCAGCCGCGGCCGGGGCGCCGGCGGCATCGTGAGGCCCGTGTACGTGTCGACGAGCCCCAGGATCTTGGCGTCCTGGTTCACGGCGGTGCCGTGGAGGCCCTGCGGGAAACCCTGCCCCTGCTCGCGCTCGTGATGCTGGAGCACGGCCTCGACGAGCCCTTCGCGCGGCGGCGACCAGCGGCGGATGCACTCGACCGACAGGCGCGGGTGCGAGCGGTAGAGCGCTTGCTCCTCCGGGGAGAGCGCGTCGAGCCGGCGCAGCAGGCTCTCGGGCAACTGCCAGAGCCCGACGTCGATCAGGCCGCCGGCCATGCCGAGCTGCACCCGCCGAGGGCGATCGTAGCCGACGCTCGCGCCGATGGTGATCGCGAGCACCGCGATCCGCGACTGGTGGCATGCCAGGTAGTCGACGGCCGCGGGCGCGGCGGTGTTGTTCGCCACCCAGAAGAGCTCGCCCGACCGCTCCAGTGACACCACGCAGCGGTCGATGAGCTGCTCGAGCTCGGACCACGGAAACTCATCGCCCGTGCGGATGAGCTCGCGGACGCGCGCCAGGAAAAGCTGGAGCTCGGCGAAGAGCGGCTCCGCGCTCTCGGTGGGCGTCACGGGTGACTCGGGCTCGATCGGCAGCGCGTCGAGGCTCGGCACCGACTCGACGGCGCGAGGCGCCTCGGCCGGGGGCGGCGGCGCGGGACGGGGTGCATCCTCGACCGGGCGCGGCCGCGGGCGCGGGGGCGGCGGCGGTGGTGGTGCCTCGGGCGCCGGCGGCGCCTTGGCCGCGTCCGCCGGCTTCTCGCGGACGATGCCGCGCACGATGTCGCTCATGCGGACCATCAGGAGACCCCGACCATGTCCTTGATCACCTCGGCGATGATCTTCTCGCCGATCTCCTTCACGCGCTTCGAGTACCCGACCAGCAGGGCGACGTCGCACAGATTGTTGATCTCGCGCGGCGTGCCCCGGGTGAAGTCGAAGATGAGCTTGATCGCCTCCTCGGTGAAGAGCGGGTTGGGCTGACCCGCCATCCGCAAACGGTGGCCGATGTAGTTCGAGGTGTGCGTGTAGTCGAGCGTGTTGAGGTGATACCGGAGGCTGATCCGCTGGTCCAGGTGCTTGAGACGCCGGACCTTCACCGCGAGCTCGGGCGAGCCGACGAGCAGGAGCGTCACCAGGAATCGCTCGTCGGTCTGGAAGTTCATGAGCAGCCGCAGCTCCTCGAAGACCGCGTCGTCCTCGATGAGCTGAGCTTCGTCGACGATGACGACGCTGTCGCGGCCCGCCTGGTAGTTCCGAAAGAACAGATCGTTCAAGAGGTGCAGCAGCTCGGGCTTGCGCGTCTCCTGGGTCTCGACGCCCAGCTGATAGAGCACCTCGCGCAGGAAGTCGACGGAGGTCCAGCCGGGGTTGGTGAGAAGGCCGATCTCGTAGCGCTCGGCCTCGAGGCGCTGGATGAGCGCGCGCGACAGCGTGGTCTTGCCGCAGCCGTACTCGCCGGTGAGCATCCCGCAGCCCTTGCGATGCCGCACCGTGTACACGAGCCGCACCAGCGCCTCCTCGTGCTCGGGCGACAGGTAGAAGAACTTCGGGTTCGGCGAGTTGTCGAACGGCGGTTCGCTGAGCTCCCAGTACGATTCGTACATCGGTCAGTTGTGGGGCTGGCCGTTGAAGATGAAGTAGAGGCCCGTGTACGCGGTCACCAGGCTGGCGATCGCCGTCAGGATCGTGACGTAGTCCTGCCACCACTTGACCGCGACCTCGGGCACGGTGACGACCGCGCCGGGCTCGAGCGGCGGCGCGTCGGCCATCGCGTAGGTTTTTCCGTTGCGGAAGGTCACCAGGGTGTTGACGAGCCTGGCCCGATTCGTGGGCCCTCCGGCGAGCGTGACGTACTCCCGCGGCGTCAGGTCGGAACGAAAGTCGTGCGGGCCGGGAATCTTGACCTCTCCGACGACGAACACCCGGTCCTCGACGACCGGCAGCGTCACGACATCGCCGTTCTGGAGCACGATGTTGGGCACCTCATCCTTCTCGACGAGCAGCCGATACAGATCGAGCGGAATCCGTTGCCGGGGTCCGGTGGCGCCGCTGCGCTCGACCAGCGCCAGACGCAGATCCGCGTACGCCGACGCGCCGCCCGCCTTGGTCACGACGTCGCGAACACGCTCGCCCTGCGCCAGCTCCAGCCGCTGGAGGATCGTCGCCTTGCCCGCGACCGTCGCCTTGCTGCTCTCGGGCGTTCCGTTGAACGCCCCGCGGACCTCGACGACGTCCTGGAGGACGGAGATCGCGGGCACGAAGATCGCGTCCCCCGGTTGCAGCGTGACGTCCGCGGGAGGCTTGAGCGCCGTACGAAGATCGAGCGCCAACGTCTGCTTGCGGTCGTCAGCGCCGACGCGTGTCAGCCGAGCGTCACCACTGGCCGCCGACTGGCTCACGCCGCCCACCAGCTCCAGGAGCGCACTCAGCGAAGGCGTCGACCCGAGCTCGTATTCGCCGGGCCTGCGCACCGCGCCCGCGAGCGTGACGGAGCCGGCCCGCGGGGGCACCAGGATCTTGAGGCCCTCCTCCACGAACGGGTTCTGCGTGAGGTCGCCCCGGAGCTGGAACGCGAGCAGGTCGACCTGACGCTCGACACCCCTGCGCGTCAGCACGACATGGCGAATGCTTCCGCGCGGCGTGATCCCCCCGGCTTCGAGGATGACGTCGTAGACGCGACGGGTCGCCGTGGTCTGGAGCGTCCCGGGCCGGTCGACCTCCCCCGACACGACGATCTCGAACGTCCGCGGCGTCACGACCGTGACCGTCGCCTCCGCGAACCGGAACACGTCGCGCGCGCGCGCGGCCACGCGTCGATGGGCCTCGAGCAGCGTCAGGCCGCCGACCGGAATGGCGCCGAGGGGTGGGATGTTGATCGCGCCCTCGAGATCGACGACAGCCTGCTGGCGGATCACTTCGAGGCGGCCCGCGATCTGCACGTCCAGAACGTCGCCGGGTGCCAGCCGATAGTCCGCTCCGGGCGTTCCGCCTCGTGGCACGGGCGGCGGCGTGGTAGCCCGTATCGGGGCTCCAGGCGGCTGCGCCGGCTGGGTACTGGTCGGTGCCTGAGCAGACCCCAGGCCGGGCACCAGCAGGGACACCACGAGGAGCAGGCTGAGGGCCCTGCGTAGACTACCGTGCCGCATTCGGTCGTCCACGACGCCAAATAGGAATTGAAGCATTGTCTCTTTTCGGAAACGAGGAGGTCAAGGAAAATGCGTAGGATTGCAATAGTTTCCTTGACACCGGCGAGTGCGACGGGTACGATCCGCTTCGCTATCCGGCGAGAGCGGCGATCCCGATCCCGAGGCGCACCCGATGGTGCCTAGAACCGTCCGCATCGCGCTTGCCGTCAGTGCTCTTTTCGCCTTTCTGGGCGCGGGCTTCTGGATCCACGCCGTAATTTTCTCGCGGTCGCAGGCAGCCCCCTCGGCGTCGGGGCCGTCGTCCAGTGCCGCCGACGCGCTGCAATCAGCCTTCGTGAGCGTCGCCGAGCGGGTTCGGCCGGCGGTCGTTCACATCGGCACCGTGCAAGTGGCAAAGCTCCGACGGCCGCCGATGGCGCCCGGGCCGTTCGCGGACGACCCGCTTTTCAAGGACTTTTTCGACCAGTTCTTCGGCCCGCGGGGCCCCGGGCGGCGCGAAGAGTTCCACCAGCCCGGACTCGGCTCGGGTGTCATCATCGACAAGCGCGGATACGTCCTGACCAATCACCACGTCGTGCGGGGCGCGGACGGGGTCCTCGTGCGCCTATCCTCGAAGCAAGAGTATCGGGGCCGGATCGTCGGGGTGGACGTCAAGACCGACCTGGCCGTGGTCCAGTTCGAGCCGGATCTGGCGCTGGCGGTCGCGACGCTTGGAAACTCCGACACGCTCCGAGTCGGCGAATGGGCGATCGCGATCGGCAACCCCTTCGGCCTCGACCAGACCGTCACGGTCGGCGTCGTGAGCGCGACCGGGCGCGCCGACGTCGGGATCGCCACGTACGAGAATTTCATCCAGACCGACGCGTCGATCAATCCCGGGAACTCCGGCGGCCCGCTCGTGAATCTGCGCGGCGAGGTCATCGGGATCAACACGGCCATCGTGGCCACCGGTCAGGGTATCGGCTTCGCGATCCCCGCCAACATGGTCAAGCGCATCATGGGCCAGCTGATGGAGCGCGGTAAGGTGACGCGCGGCTGGATCGGCATCGCGATGGAGCCCCTGACGAGCGAGCTGGCGCAGTCGTTCGGGCTCCACGATACGCGCGGCGCGATCGTCGCGCGTGTGTACCCGGGAGGGCCCGCGGCCGCGGCCGGCCTTGAGAAGAACGACGTCGTCGTGACGTTCGAGGGTATCACCGTCGACGACTACCGTCAGCTGCAGCGGCTCTCGGCGGACGCGGAGGTGGGCCGAACCGTCAAGCTCGAGATCGTCCGCAACCGCGAGCGCCGGAAGGTCGAGCTCCGCGTCGCCGAAGCGCCCGATCGCCTGGCCCCCGAGCGCCCCGCCTCTCCCCGCGACCGCTGATCATCTGCCGGCGCGCCCGAGCGCCGGCTGGGCCGGCGCAATCCGATGCTGTGAGAGTCCACGATGCGTGACCGATGGGGGTGTCGGGGGCCGCGGGCGGGCGGCACTCTCGCGACCAGCGGAGTGGGACCCCCGAGTCCCGCCCGCAGCTCGAAGAGCTGCGTTCGGGCGAGTGGGTGACGGAGCCGGTCGCGAGAGTGCCGCCCGCCCGCGGCCCCCGCCGCCCCGCTTAAGCCACGAACGGCGGGATGGGTGGAATCTCGACCTGCTGCGTCTTGACCTCGCGCACGCCGGGCACCGAGCGCGCGACCTCGACCGCGCGCTCGAGGGCCGCGGTCCCCTCCAGCGTCACGACGCCGCCG
>DASPZZ010000276.1:0-22203 GCA_035635995.1 Binatia bacterium
GCGACGCCCGGAACCTGCATCAGGCGGAACTTGATCGTCCAGTAGGCCGTCATCGAGAGATCGATCAGGTCGTGCTCTTTCGAGGTGATCCCGATCTTCATGGTGCGGCTGGTCGCTGACAGAGGCTGGAGCATGATCGGCGCGCCGGCCGAGAGCGGCAGGGTATGAGCCGCCAGCGCGAGGCGCTCTTGCACCAGCTGCCGGGCATGCAACTGGTCGGTCCCCATCTTGAAGATGAGGCGGATCGCCGACAGACCGGTGACCGACTTGGAGCGCAGGATATTCAGTTCCGGCGTGCCTCTGAGCAGCTCCTCCAGGGGCAGGGTGATCAGCTCCTCCACTTCCGCCGCGGTCATGCCGATGCCTTCGGTCTGGATCTCCACCAAGGGCGGCGCGAACTCGGGGAAGACGTCGACCGGCATGGAGCGAATGCGCTCCATGCCGAAGTACATCAGCGCCGCCGCGATGGCGATCACCAGGAAACGGAACTTCAAGCTGGATCCGACGATCCAACGCATCATCGCCGTGAACCTCTCAGGGTCATTATTTTCTGCCGTATTCGGTGCCGAGGAGCTCCGCCGCGCCGACCGTCACGACCACCGTGCCAGGAGCAGGACCGTCCGACAGCACGACACGGTCCCCATCGATATGGTCGACCGTGATGGCATGTCTGACGAACACCATAGGCTCTGGGTTGGTGTAGACCCAGGTCTTGCCCTTCGCGTCGTAGAGCATTGAAGAAGTGGGGACGACGCTGCGCATTGCGGCCCCGGACACCGCGACCTCGACCCGCACCCGTTGCCCCAGGGTGAAGCCGTCGGCCTGATCGACTGCGTAATGCAGGGCCGTCAGTTCCTTGGCGCTGTTGAGACTGGCGATCGGGCGGGCCGTCGTGCCGCCCGTGATGTCCCCTAGCGATGCGATCTGGGCGGGCTGGCCGGCGGCCACCGAGCGAAGGTCCGCGGGGGACATGACCACCCGGACCCAGACTTTGCTGCCGTCGTTGGCGGCGGCGGCCGGCCTGGGGATGACCTCTCCGGCGGCCAGTCGTTTCCGCGCCCCGATCCGCTCCTCACGAACCGCGCCCGTCTTGATGTCGAGCCGTTCGACTGCCTTCGGAGTCAGCGTGAGGCGACTGAGCTCCGTTCCCTGGACACGCTCGACCTTGGCCGGTTTGATCTCGCTCAGGATCTCGGTCTTCTGAGTACACGCGGCCGTTTGCAGACCAGCAAGGATGGCGACCACAGCCCACAGTCGATAGTCACGCCGCATGATTTCCTCCTCGATTGCGTTCGGTTTTGTGCGCCATCACTCACGCTCGCGCCGACGCCGCGCTGGGCACATGATCGGTAACGTCGATTCGATAGCTACCCGCTCGCAGCCTCAAATAGAGGGCGGGGAGCACGCCCAGGGCGAGCCAGGTCGACGTCACCAGTCCGCCCAGGATCACGAGAGCCATCGGACGGACGATCTCGAGGCCTGCGATGTCGCCGAGAAGCACCAGGGGCACCAGCGCCAGCGCGGTGGTGACCGCGGTCATGAGAATCGGCGCTACCCGTTCGCGGGTTCCTCGCAGGACCAGCGCCGGGCCGAAGGGTTCAGCCTCGTGCTGCTGAAGACTCTGGTAGCGGTCGATCAACAGGATGCTGTTGCGCGCGGCGATCCCGAGCAACGCGAGGAATCCGACCAGCGACCCGAGCGAGATGCCCCCGCCGGCGAACGCGGCCAGCACTCCGCCTACCAGCACCACGGGGAGGGTCACGAAGACCAGCGTGGCCAGACGCCAGCTGCCGAAACACGCCTGTAGCAGGAGAAAGATGCCGGTCGCGGCGGCAAGGGCGAAACTGAGCATGCGCTTCTGAGCCGCCTGTCGCTCCGCGTACTCACCGAGCAGCTCGGCTCGGTACTCGAGCGGGAACTTCACCTCCTTCAGACGATGAGCGACGTCGCCGGCGACGGACCCCAGGTCGCGGCCGCGCACGTTGGCGACCACGTCGATCCGCGGAGAGAGGGCTTCGTGGTGGATGACCGTGGGCGTGGGCACGATGCGCAGCTCGGCCACGTCACCCAGGCGCACGCGAGTGTCCCTGGGATTCTCGAGCAGGAGGTCATGGAGGTTGGTGAGGTTGCGGCGCGCTTCCGGCACGCCCCAGACCACCACCTCGAACACTTTCTGTTGCTCGAACAGGGTCCCGACCTGGAGGCCGGCAAAGATCGTGGCGACCTGCCGGCGGATGTCGCCGGGCTTGAGGCCATGGCGCTCGGCCGCGACGATGTCGACCTTGATCTCGACCTGCGCTTCCTCGGCCTGTCCCTCCACGTGCAGGTCCGTGATGCCCTTGATGTTCGCCAGGGCCTCGCGCACCTCCTGCGCCGTGCGGTTGAGCGTGGGACGCTCCGGGCCATAGAGGCGCACGACGATGGCGTCGTCAGTCCCCGTGAGCACCTCTCGCACCTTCTCGCGCAGATACGTTTGCACGTTCTTGGAGAGTCCGGGATAGCCCTCGACGACTCTTTGAACTGCGGTGACCGTCGCCTTGTAGTCCGCCTGGCGATCGACGCTCACCCAGAGCTGGCTGGCATTGATCCCCACGACCTGGTCGCCCGTCACGGCACGCCCCAGATGTGCGCTGACGTTTGTGACTCCCGGCACGGCCCGCAGCTCCCGAGCCGCATGATTCATGACGCGAGACATCGCCGGATGAGAGGTGCCGGGCGCGCCCACCCAGTCGATCATCAGGTTCCGCTCCTTGAACGCCGGCAGGAAGGACTGCGCGAGCAGCGGCCACACTGCGAGTCCAACCGCCACGAGCACGACCGCGCTGACGGCTGCCGCTCGTGGAGCGTGGATCGTCCGCGCCAACAGCCGGTCATAGCCGTGCTGCAACCACCGGACGACCGGGGCCGCGCGGTCCTTGATGGGCGCGCCGCCCAGGAGCATCAAGGCCAGCGCGGGGGTGACGGTCAGGGCGACCACCACGGAGGCGACGACCGCCAGAATATAGGAGACCGCCAGAGGCGTGAAGAAGGCGCCCGACAAGCCCTCCATGAAGAAGACGGGAGCCACTGCGAGCAGGACGATCAGCGTCGCGTAGAGAACGGGTCGGCTCACCTCGAGCGTCGCGTCCCATATGATCGAGGCCGTCGACTGATCGCTGCCTTCCGACCGGCGCTGCCGCAGCCTCAGCCCGATGTGCTCGACGGCGATGATGGCATCGTCGACGATGACCCCGACGGCGATCACGAACCCAGCGAGCACCATCGTGTTGAGCGTGGCGCCGCGCAGGCTCAGCACGACGGCCGCGGTCAGCAGGGACAGCGGGATCGCGATCAGGCAGATCAGCGCGGTCCGCCACGAGGCCATGAAGGCGCCCAGCACGAGCACGACGAGCACGCCGCCGAGGAGTAGGGCGATCCCGAGATTCTCGAACGCCATCTCGATGAACGTCGCCGCTCGGAAGATCCGCGGGTCGACCTCAATCCCGGGTAGCCCGAGCCGTAACGCGTCGAGGGCCGTCTCCACGCCCCGCGTGATCTCGAGCGTGTTGGCGCCGGGGAATTTTTCGATGAGCAGCAGCAGTCCCGCGCCCCCGTTGTGGAATGCGTCCCCGATGACCAGCGGATGGCCTTCCACCACCTTGGCCACGTCGCCCAGGCGAACCGACGCGCCGTCGACCGGGACGCGCGCCAGGTCCTCCGGGGAGGAGATGGGCAGGACGTGCTGAACACCGAGTCGCTGATTGGGGGTATCGATCCAGCCGCCGGTCCCCGGGAAGGAGGCATTCAGGAAGGTCAGGGGCGACACATAGAGGGCGTCCCCGGCGGTCTTGATGATCTGTTCCTGCGTCACCTTGTGCTTCTGCAGCTGTTCGGGATCGAATTGCACCTGCAGCTGCCGCTCCCGATGGCCCCAGATGGCGACGTTGGCGACGCCGGGAACACCCATCAGGCGCGGCTTGATCGTCCAGCGGGCGAGCACCGACAGCTCGATCATGGACAGCTTCTTCGAGGACACGCCGATCATCATCGTCCGGCTCGTCGCCGATACCGGATTGAGCATCACCGGTCTCTGCGAGACGTTCGGCAGCAGGTAAGACAGGATCAGACGTTCCTGGACCAGCTGCCGCGCGCGCATCAAGTTGGTGCCGGGCTCGAAGAGGAGCTGCACGGACGACATGCCGGTGACCGATTGCGAGCGCATCGCCTTCAGCCACGGCACGCCCGCCAGCAGCTCCTCCGTGTTCAGGGTGACCAGGCTTTCCACCTCGGAGGCGGAGAGCCCGATCGCTTCGGTCTGGATCTCCGCCGACGGCGGGGAGAACTCGGGAAAAACGTCGACCGGCATGTCGCGAAGTCGAATGACGCCGAAGACCATCATCGCCGCGGCAACGCCGACCACGAGGAATCGAAACTGCAGGCTCGAACCGACGATCCAGCGCATCATGTCCTGGCGCCCCCCTTGAAACAGGCATTCTCCCGGACGGCCGTGCCGCGGACAATCGGCGGCAGAGAGATGGTGACGTAGGAAATTGGGCGGATCGACCGTCGGAATGCGTCCTACAGCGGTCGACGAGGTTTCCGGATACTCATCCCGGTACTACGCAGGCTCGGCCAGACGCTGCTGCAGGACGTAGTGCACGAGCTGGGCGGTGCTCCGCATCTCCATCTTCACGAGGATCCGAGCCCGGTACGTGCTTATGGTCTTGACGCTCCGGGCCAGTTCCTCGGCGATCCGACCGACGCTCTTGCCGCTGCCGAGGAGACACAGGACTTGGTACTCCCGGTCGGAAAGGCGTGCGTGCGGCACCAGGCCCGACCCGTTGCCATTGCCGAGCGCTGCGATCAACTCCTCGGCGGCGGCCGGACTCATGTACCGTCGTCCCTGGGCCAGCCGTTGGACAGCCCTGACCAGCTCGGCGGGCACCGCCGTCTTGCTGATGTACCCGTCGGCGCCGGCGCGAAGCGCGCGCACCGCGAACTCTTCATCGGGGTGGACGCTGAGGATGAGGATCGGAAGCTTCGGGCGCTCCCGCTTGATCTCCTTCACCATCTCTAGACCACTGCAGTCAGGCAGGCTCACGTCGAGGACGACCACGTCCCAGGGTTTCTGAGCGACAAGCCGGCGGACTTCAGCACCGGTCCCCGCCTCGCCCAGCGTGGCGATGCCGCACTGCCGGGCGAGGATCGCCTTGAGGCCGCTTCGGACGACGGGGTGGTCGTCGGCGACGAGGACGCGAATCATAGGGTCCTATTCAGGCGCTTCCTCCTCAAGGCTACGGGCCGGCCGGCGGACGCCGCCGCGTTTCTCACGCCACGTCGTGCATTTCTCACGCCACGTCGCCCACCTGGGCGGGTCCATTTTCTCAAAACTGCGAAACGACACGTAAAACGTCTCGCCCGGCTCTCTCCAGTGAGCCCCTGTCCGCCGATCACTTATAAAGGGCCGTTAACAATCTCGGCGGGACCCTTACCCAGCGCTGAAAGATATTTCAGATAGATCGGCCTCGGGCGCCATTGTCCTTTCCTCGGGACCTGGGCTAGGCTCCCGGCATGCCGGCGGTCGGGTTCTTCGGGGCGCACATCGCCGAGATCGAGCGCGACGACGCGCTCCGCTGGTACGGCGTGGCGATGGCCTTCCTGCACGTCGTCACCTATCTCTTCTGGGTGGATCACCGGATCGCCGGGATCGTTCACGCCCAGGCGGAGCCGATCTGTTGGCCGCTCCTGCCCGAGTGCGCGGCCGTCCGGAAGCTCTCCCCGTCCGGCGTGACGCTGCTGCTCCGCGCATACTTCGCCGGGGCGATCGGTGCGGCTCTTCTCTTCGCGTCGAGACGGCTCGTGCCCTGGGCCTACGTGGGTCTCGTGCTGGTGAACATCCTCAAGCTCGCGATCATGCTGCTCGACTACCGCCTGCGCATGAACCAGCATTACATGGGGTTCTTCGCCGCTTTTGTGTACCTCTTCGTCCCCGGCAAGCGCGACGTGCTCCGCGTCCTGGTCACGCTCTTCTACTTCTGGGCCGGCACGCTCAAGCTCAACTGGGAGTGGGTCTCGGGCGCGGGCCTCTACAGCCCGATGTGGCCGTTCTCCGGAATGGGCGTCGTCGTCGCCTGCGTCTACGTGATCGTCCTCGAGCTCGGCGTGACCTGGGGCCTGCTGGCGCGGCGGGCCTGGATCTTTTGGACGGCGCTCGCCCAGTTCCTCGTCTTTCACGCGCTGTCGTGGCAGGTCGTCGGCTTCTTCTACCCGCTGCTCATGTTCGCGATCCTGGCGATCTTCCCGCTGAGCCGTCTCGTCGAGCCGCGGGACACGCCTGACGGCCTGCTCGCCTCACTCTGGAAGGGCCGCGGGCCTCGTTCCGCGTACGCGATCGCGGCCGTGTTCTCGCTGCTCCAACTGGTCCCCTACACCTTCCCCGGTGATCGTACGCTGACGGGAGAGGGCCGCCTCTACGCGCTCCACATGTTCGACGCGCGGCCGACCTGCTCGGGGTGGGCCGAGCTGCGTGGGGCCGACGGCGCCGCGACACGTCGCGACCTGAAGCTGTCCCTCGACACCCGCATCGCGTGCGATCCGATCGTGTACTTCAACCGCGCGCGCAATCTCTGCCGCCAGCGCGACGCCGGGCTGGATGCCTTCCAGGACCTCGACCTCTTCCTCACGGCGCGTCGGACGAGCGACGGGGAGATGAAGCGCGTGATCGCCACGACGAGCTTCTGCGCGCGGGGGGACCGCTACGACCCCTTCCGCCACAACGCCTGGATCCTCACGGAGTGACGCTCAGGCGGGCGAGCCAAGAACCAGCCGCTCGTGGAGCGCGCTGAGGATCTCGTCGGCGCCGGCGCGCGACCAGACCCGGAAGAACGGCGACTGCTGGAGCTCCAGGAACTCGCGGTCGCCCCGCTTCTGGGTGTCGTCCTTGCTCTCGCCCGGCCGCGCGCCGCGAATCTGCGCGACCACCTGGTCCTTGTGATAGATCGCGGGGTACTCGGTGTAGTGGTAGAGGTACTCGAGCGCCTTCGTGTAGAAGACGGCGACCGGGATCGACTGCCAGGTCTGGCCGTTCTTCGTGTTGAGGAACTCCGCCATGATGTCGGCGTTGCCGTCCGGCTCCTCGGCGAGGCTCGGGCGGTGGCTCCGGCTGAACCGCTGGCCATCGCGCCGGAAGATCCTCAGCTCCATCCCGCCGGCCTCGGCGAGCCGCGCCAGCATCGGCACGTCGCGGCGGCAGTCCGACGACCACTCCTCGGCGATGACCAGCACCTTCGCCGGACCGTTCGGCCGGGCCGCCAGCCACTTGACCGCCGCGACCTGCGCGTCGTCCAGGCGGGTCGCCTCGTAGCCCGCGCGCAGGTGCGCGCTCATGTCGCTCCGCGGCCGCCCGGAGCCCTCGCGCTTGAGGTTCTCGGGCGTGCCGACGTACGCGACGTACTGATCGAAGGTCATGCCGGAGGCGAACCGCTCGGGCGTGACCACGCTGTTCTTGCGCTCCATGACGCCCTCCTTTAGGGTCTCGACATCGGTCCCGCCGGCCGCAGGCTAGCGGGCGACGTCGAGGGCGAGCCCGGGGACGATCGTCGCGTTCGGAATCCGCCGGAAGATCTCCGGCGCGATCTTGATCTTCGACGACCGGCTGCCGCTGCCGAGAATGACCCACTCGCGCGACATCAGCTTGTCGTCGACGTAGATCGGCAAGTCGGGCGGCAGCGCGAACACGGTGACGCCGCCGATCATCATGCCGGTGAGCACCCTGGTCACCTCCGCCGAGGCGAACGAGACCTTGGAGGCCCCGAGCAGCGCGCGCACGGCGTGGTTCACGTCGAGGCGCGTGGTGGCCTTGACGACGCACGCGCCGAACCGGCGCGGCTCCTTCTTCGAGACGACCACGATCGTGTTGCCCGCGCTCTCCAGCGGCAGCCCGTACTTCTCGCAGCAGGCCGCCGTGTCGGCGAACGCCGGGTCGATCTGCATCAGCTCGTAGGGCACGCCGAGGGCATCGAGGACCCGGACGACGCGTTCTTCGATCACGACCGAATCAGCACCAGGGTCTCCCCCGGTCATCAATCCGCCCCCCCGTTGGGATCGAGGTCGCGGTATTCTCCCACACGGGAGGACCGCCATGACCCTGGAAGAGCTGCGCGACCGCATGAAGGCCGCCCGCGTCGAGATCGCCGAGAACCGGCTCGAGCTCGTGCGCCGGCTGCTGACCGACGCGCTCCGGCCGATCCACGCGATGGACTCGCGGAAGCACAAGACGCTCGAGCCCGCCGTCACCTTCGACGGACGGCCGCGAGGCGATCGTGTCCAGTGACGAGCTCTCCTACGCGACGATCCGCGACATCGGAGCCCGTCTCCGGCGCCGCGCGCTCTCGCCGGTCGAGCTGACCCGGGCGCTCCTCGAGCGCATCGAGCGCCTCGACCCCCGGCTGCACGCATTCGTGACGGTGACCGCCGACCGGGCGCTGGCCGACGCCAAGGCCGCCGAAGCCGCGCTCGGGCGCGGCGACATCTCGAGCCCGCTCCTCGGCATTCCCGTGGGCTACAAGGATATCTACGCGACCCGCGGGATCCTCACGACCGGCGGCTCGGCCCTGCTGGCCGACTGGATCCCGGACGAGGACGCCACGTGCGTGACGCGGCTTCAGCGGGCGGGCGCGGTGATGCTGGGCAAGCTGATCACCCACGAGTTCGCCTTCGGCATCCAGTTCCCGGGCCACCGCTTTCCCCCGGCCCGGAACCCGTGGGACCTCGAGCGGATGCCCGGCGGGTCCTCGAGCGGCTCGGGCGCGGCCCTCGCGGCCGGGCTGGCGTTCGGCGCGCTCGGCTCTGACACGGGCGGCTCGATCCGCGGGCCCGCCTCGTTCTGCGGCATCGCCGGCCTCAAGCCGACCTACGGCCGCTGTAGCCGAAGCGGCGTCCTGACGCTCTCGTGGACACTCGACCACACCGGACCGATGGCGCGCACCGTCGAGGACTGCGCGTATCTGCTCCAGGCCCTCGCCGGCCACGACGCGGCCGACCCGGCGTCGAGCCGCGAGCCCGTCCCCGACTACGTGGCGCCGCTCGGGCGGGGCGTCCGCGGACTCCGCGTCGGCGTGGTGCGCGAGTACTTCTTCGAGGGTATCGACCCCGAGGTCGAGAAGGGATTCGAGCAGGCCCTCGCGACGCTGCGGCAGCTCGGCGCCACCGTCGAGGACGTCCAGATCCCCAGCATTCAATCGGCGGGCGCCTACACGGCGATCCTCCTCGCGGAGGCGTTCGCGTATCACGAGCACGACCTGCGCGAGCATCCCGAGCGCTTCGGCGAGATCCTGCGCGAGCGGATGCTGGCCGGCGCGCTCATCACCGCCTCCGAGTACGTGCAGGCCCAGCGTCTGCGCGCCCGGCTCCAGGGCGACATGAACGCCGTGCTGCGCCGGGTGGACGTGCTCGCGACCCCCACCAGCCCCAAGCCGGCGCCCACGTTCGAAACGGTCTACGATCCGGAGTACGGATTCCCCCGCGGCAACACGGGGCCGTTCAACATGACGGGCCTCCCCGCCCTGGCGGTGCCGTGCGGGTTCACGGCCTCGGGGCTGCCGCTGTCGATCCAGATCACGGGCCGCCCGTTCGACGAAGCGACCGTGCTGCGCGTGGGCCACACCTACGAGCAGGCCACCGACTGGCGCAAGCGCCACCCGAACGTCTGAGCGAGGAGAGCCATGTCACCTTCGAACCTCGAGGAGAAGTTCCAGACCCTCCATGAGATCGTGCGCGCCGCCCGGCAGAACCTGGCGCCGGGCCCCTGGGACTATCTCGCGGGCGGCGCCGAGACCGAGACCACGCTGCGGCGCAACCGACAGGCCCTCGACTCGGTCGCGTTCCGGCCTCGGGTGCTGCGAAACGTCGCGAAGATCGACACCACCTCGAGCCTGCTCGGGCGGCCCGTGCGGATTCCGGTCATGATCGCGCCCGTCGGGTCCGTGGAGAGCTTCGAGCCGGGCGGTGGCGCCACCGCCGCGAAGGCTTCCGCCGAGTTCAACGTGCCGCAGATGCTGAGCTCGGTCTGCAACCCGGGCCTCGAGGCCGTGGCCGCCGCGGCCGACAACTTCCGCATCTTCCAGCTCTACGTCCGCGGCGACGACGCCTGGGTGGACGACCACGTGAAGCGCGCCAAGGACCATGGCTACGCCGCGTTCTGCCTCACGGTGGACACCGCGAGCTACAGCCGCCGCGAGCGCGACCTGGCGCGGCGCTTCGTCAAGCCCTGGCGCCTCCGCGCGTCGGGCTTCGACTTTCAGGCCGGGCTCAACTGGGACCACGTGAAGCGCTTCAAGGACCTGCACGACATCCCGCTCATCCTGAAGGGCATCGCCACGGCGGAAGACGCGGCCCTCGCGTGCGACCACGGGGTCGACGGCGTCTACGTCTCCAACCACGGCGGGCGCCAGCTCGATCACGGGCGCGGCACCATCGACGTCCTCCCGGAGGTCGTCGCGGCGGTGCGAGGCCGCGCGACGATCATCGTCGACGGCGCCTTCATGCGGGGCACCGACGTCGTGAAGGGGATCGCGCTCGGCGCCCACGCCGTCGGCATCGGGCGGCTCTCGTGCTGCGGCCTCGCCGCCGGCGGCCAGGCGGGGCTCGTGCGCGTGTTCGAGCTCCTCGAAGAGGAGATCCGGATCTGCCTGGCGCTCCTGGGCGTCGATCGTCTCTCGGCCGTCGGCCCGGCCTATCTGCACGCGGCGACGCCGGTGCGGCCCGCGCACGTGACCAGCGCATTCCCGCTGCTGGAGGAAGATGGGTACTGATTCGCCGGCCGCATAGTATCAGGCCATGGCGATGAAGCCCGCGCTGCCCTCGGAGCTCCCGGCGGATCCGCTACCGCTCTTCGAGAGCTGGCTGAAGGAAGCCTTCGCCGAGATCAGGAACGCGCACGCGATGACGCTCGCGACCGTCGATCCCGACGGCCGCCCCTCGGCGCGCATGGTCCTCTGCCGCGGCTTCGACGCGCACGCGGGCTGGATCGTCTTCTACACCGACCGCGAGAGCGCCAAGGGGCAGGCGCTCGATCTCAATCCCCGCGCAGCGCTGGTCTTCTACTGGGACGCCTTCGAGCGGCAAGCGCGCATCGAGGGGCCCGTGACCCTGGCGCCCGACGCGGACTCGGACGCCTACTGGAAGTCGCGGCCGCCCGACGCGCGCGTCGCGGCTTCCGCCAGCGACCAGAGCCGGCCGATCGAGTCGCGCGCGGCGTTCCTGGCGAAGGTCGAGCAGGAGGTCAAGCGCTCCGGGGGCGACACTCTGCGTCCCAAGCGCTGGGGCGGCTACCGGGTGTGGGCCGAACGCGTCGAGCTGTGGGTCGGGCAGCCGGCGCGCGCCCACGACCGCGCGCTCTGGATCCGCTCGCTGTCGCCGACCGACGCGGGCTTCAGCGGCGGCCCCTGGCGCGCGACCCGGCTCCAGCCCTGATTCGCCCATCCTCCATTCCGACGCGGCGCGGAACCGGGCGGCGCCCTGACCTGCGTATGACCGGCATCGACAATTGGCTCCCGTCGTTCGACGTGAGCGAGCGCCACGAGGTGAAGATCGCTCTGCCGCCGGAACGGCACCGGATGCCTTCGTCCGGTTCCTTCCGCTTGCGCCGCTTTCGGCCCGATGGGTCGATCGGGCAATTCATGGCGGCCAACGGCTTCGTCGTGCTGGAGCGCACCGCCAGCACCTATGTGCTCGGGTTGGTCGCGCGGCGGGGCGGCCGCGTGCCGGTTCGCGATCCGGTGAGCTGGCGCGAGCCCGACCGACGGCAGCCGCCTGACCGACGCATGACGCTGCCGCCCACTCGCGGATAGTCGCGGGGGCCGGCTTGGGTTCCGACGCCGGCCGAGTGCCGGCTGTGCGTCCGCCGAGTCCCGCTGGCCGACGGGCTCGGCCCCGATCCCATCGGCAGGCCCGCCGCCTAGCCCGTCATCGCGACAACCTCGATCTCGACCATGAAGTCGGGATGGGCGAGCCGTCGCACCTCGACCGTGGTGCTCGTCGGGAGCGCCGGCCCGAAGTATTCCATGCGGACGTCCACGTGGCGGAAGTACTCGTCCATGTCGGTCACGAACGTGTTGGTCTTCACGATGTCGCCGAGGGTCGCGCCCGCCGCGGCCAGGGCGGCCTTGATGTTCTCGCCGACCTGGCGGATCTGCGCCCGCATGTCGCCCTTGCCCACGACGTTGCCGCCGCGGTCCCGCGCGAGCTGGCCGGCGACGAAGACGAGACGGCGCCCCTCGACCGCCACGACGTGGGAATAGAGCGTGTGGCCGCCTCTGACGGGGGCGGCGAGCGCCTCCGGCTGGATGTTCTTGCGCGTGATCGCCATGCCGGTGTCCTTTCAGGCGGTCCAGTGGTCCCACGCCCGCGCCGCGAGCGCGACCACCAGCCCGACGTCCTCTTCGAGCATGTAGCGCTGCGCCGCGAGCGCGACGGCGGCGCGCCGGATGCGCTCCAGATAGTCGTCGCGCGATCGGTAGCGCTCCTCGATGGACGGACGCGGGTCGCCCGCGGCGTCGCGCTCGCGGCGCGTGCGCGGAAACGGAATCGTCGCCCCGGCGAAGACCAGACGCTGGGCGTCGCCGCCGATCTCGCGATGCCTGAGCGTCCATCCCGTGTGGGCGCCGAGCGGCACGGCGATCTCCGGTAGCGCGATGCCACCGATCTCGTTGCCGTCGGCGTCGACCGCGGACACGAGCGAGCCGCACGCCGGACCCGGGCGCGGCGGCAGCACGGAGAAGTCGAGCCGGCACGGTCGCGCGTGATGGCGCGGATAGTGGGCACCCGGGATGCGATCGAAGACCGCGTGGAGGGCCTCGAAGGGCACCGCGGTGCCGTCGGCGAGGCGCGGATGCCGGCTCGGTGGCGGCTCGTCGCCCTCGGTGACCCAGCGGTCCAGATTGACCAGGCAGGCGCGCAGGAGCGGCGCGTAGTCGATCGTATTTCGCAAATTTTGCGAGTGCTCCGGCGGCTCCGACGGATCGGCCGCGGCCACTTTCTGGGCCGTCGGGGGCCAGACGCCCAATCCGTGCTCGGTGCCCGCGAAGTGGTAGACGCGCGCCGACGGGCCGGACGGGACGTCGCGCGTGCCCTCGGGGTTCGTGTGGACGAGCGAGGCATCGCCGCGGTGGTACTCGGCCGAGCTGTTCGTGTAGAACACCCTCAGCCTGCTTCCGCGCGCGGCGAGCCGCCGATGCACGTCGTCGTCGGTCGACGGGTGAACGTAGTCCATCATGTGCGGCCGGTCCTTGGAGTTCTGACCGAACCGCTGGTTGAACTCGCCTCGCAGCCCGCCGGCGACGTTCGCGACGATCCCGTCGAGCGCTTCTCGCCCCTGCTCGTCGAGGTTGAGGTCGTCGTAGACGAGCGTCCGGAGCAGCCGTCCGGTCTGCGATCGCCCGTAGGCGTACGCGTGACGGATGGCATCCGGCGCCGGATTGCCCTCGCGCGCCGTGCCGTGCTTGAGCCAGGCGACGGCGTCGCGAAGCGCGGCGATGCCGAGCCCGAGCACCGGCGCGCCCACCGCGGTATAGGCCACCTGATAGAGCCGCCCCTTCTCGAAGCCGCCGTCGAGCCAGAGGTATCGCGGGTCGGGCAGGACGCGGTCGCCGGCGACCTTGGCGAAGCGCCACCGGCCGCGCGCGATCGGCGTCGCCTCGCCATCGGGCTGGTCGCGGACCAGCAAGACCGCCTCGCGCTCGTCGAGATCGGCGGCGGGGTACGCGCGGTGGCCTCGGTCGGACACCAGCAGGTGCGTGGCCGGCGCGGGGGTCTGCAGCTGCGTGTAGACGCGGCCCGTGAGGCGGTTGCCCTGGGCGTCGAGCGCGTCGGGTACGCGCAGGCCCAGGAGCCCTGGCACCTCGGGCAGATCGCACTGCCAGCCGCACGAGATCACCACGAAGCCGCGCCGCATGAGGAATCCGTCGCCCGCGTCGACGGGCGGATCCGGGTCGGCGCCGGGCACGAACGTCGGCCGCGTCGCGCGATTGAAATTGGGGACCGCGACCGTGTTCCCCCGGTTGACCACGTCGAGCATCACGCGACCGCTGCATCGGCCGCGGTCCACCGGCGCCAGAATCGAGACGTCGGACTCGAACTCGACGCGTCCGGCGTGGTCCCGCGGCGCCAGCGCGACGTCGGTGATGCGCTCGTTCGCCGCGTGCTTGGGGTCGATCGCGAAGCGGAGCGTTCCCTTCAGCTCCTCGTACGGGCCGACGTCGCCGAACGGTGCGCCGCCCGCCACGGGACGCCGCAGCCGCACCTCGAACCGTGTCACCGGCACGGGGCGCTCTCCACCATACGGGGCAAGGTGCTCGAGATCGAGCCGCGCAGGACGGCGTCGCCCAGCTCGTCCATCTCGGTCGGCTCCGCGTTGAGGATGACGACGCGCGCGCCGGCGCGCTTGGCGACCGGCACGACCCCGGCGATCGGGTAGACCGAGAGCTTCGTGCCGACGGCGAGCATGAGGTCGCAGCTCGCGGCCGCCCGCTGGGCTCGCTCGAGGTCGCCCGCCACGAGCCCCTGGCCGAACGAGATCGTCGCCGACTTGAGGATGCCGCCGCACGTCCGGCACGGCGGGTCTTCCTCGCCGCCGCGGACGCGCGCCAATGCCCGCTCCATGGCCGCGCGCTCGCCGCAGGCGAGGCACACGACCTCGTGCATCGTGCCGTGGATCTCGATCACACGCGCCGGCGACGACCCCGCCTTGAGGTGGAGCCCGTCGATGTTCTGGGTGATCAGCGTGTCGAGCTTGCCCCGGCGCTCGAGGGTGACGAAGGCGCGGTGACCGTCGTTCGGCCGCGCCTGCCACGCCGGCGACTCGAGCCGACTACGCCACGCGCGCTTGCGCACCTCGGGGTCCGCGACGTAGTTCTGCAGCGTCGACTGCTTCTCGGCCTCCGGGTTCTTCGTCCAGACCCCCTGCGGCCCCCGGAAGTCCGGGATGCCGGAGTCGGTGGAGATGCCGGCGCCCGTGAGCGCCACGAGGCACTCCGCCTCGTCGATCCACTTGCGGACCGTGTCGATCAGCGCGCCAGCTCCTTCGCGACGGCGCCTTCCACGACCGTGCCCTTGAAGAAGTCGGGGTTGAGGGCGGTGTGCAGGCGCGCGGCGTTGGTGAAGACGAACTCCCGGAAGTCTTCGGTCGTGATCAGCCCGTGCTCCACCAGCTCGTGAGCTTCTTCCAGCACCTCGGTCATGTCCGTCACGTCGAAGTGGCCGACGTCGGAGCTGAAGATCGGGTGCAGGCGGTGATGGCCGTGGCGGTCGAACGCCCACGCCGTCGTCGGGTCGTCGGCCTCGCAGCCGAAGTAGAAGCGCTCCGCGAACTGCCGGCGCAGCTCCTCGGCCGAGCCGACGTGCGCCGCGGCGAAATCGTCGAGCTGCTCGCGGTATTCCCGCTCCGTCATCTCCTCGGCCGACTTGAACGGGGGCACGAGGCTCAGGCAGCTCATCAGCTCATCCATCTTGTCTTCGTAGACGCGTCCGCCCCAGCGGGTGAAGAGGTCCTTCAGCGCCTGCTTGTCGAGGTTGGTCGGCCGGGTGTGGGCTTCCATCGCGCGCCCGTTGCGTTTGTCCCAGTGGCCGATGAGATCGGTCACGAGGTTGCAGGCCCAGCCCACGCCGCCCTCGAGCATCGCGAACCGGAGCGAGGGGAACCGGTGGACGACGCCGCCCAGGATCAGCGCCTTGGCGAACGCGTGGCTCGCGGCCGCGAAGTGTCCGATGTGGTTGAACGTGAAGCTGTTGACCGACTCGCGGCCCATCCAGCCCATGCTGCCGGAGTGCGCGGTCACCGCCACCCGGAGCTCGACGCAGCGGGCCCAGAACGAATCGTAGTCGTATGGGCTCTCGTACGCGAGCGAGTCGACGTAGTGGCGCACCTGCGTCGGGTCGGCGGCCTGGCGGGCGAACGCGGGCACCGGACGCCTGACGTGGTTGGCGATCATGATGACCTTCAGGCCGAGCTCCCGCACCGCGTAGGTCGCCTCCTCGATCGCCTCTGCCGGCGTGTGCACCGGCACGACCGCGGCCGGCGCGATGCGGTGGGCGTACGGCCTGAACATCTCCGCGTTCATCCGATTGACCGCGCGGGCGATGGCCCGGCGCAGCTCCTCGTCAGGATTGGCGATGTGGAAGAGGCCGAGCGAGGTGTAGAGGAGTGCGAAGTCGATCCCGAAGTCGTCGAGCCGCTCGTGGAAGAGCTTCGGGATCATCGCCGTCGCGCGGTCCAGCGTGCTGGCGGGCTCGCCCCACCACGTCGGGCGCGTGGGCCGGCGATCGAGACGCTCCGCCGGCGTCATGTCGTACCAGCCGCGGTCGATGTGCGCGGTGGCCATCGTGACGAACCGCTGGGCGACCGAAGGGCCCGCGACCGCCCGGAGATAGTCGAGGAAGATCGGCACCGGTTCCAGCCAGTGCCCGTCGCCGTCGATCACGGGGTGGTCGAGCTGGGCACGCACCGCGGCGGACTTCGAGTCTCTCGAGTAGGCCATCGGGTCCTCCCTCGCTGCAGGCGCGATCGTGCTGCATTCGTGCGAGCGAGTCAAGGCCCGGCCGTTGACAATACCGGAACGCTGTTATGTAGTTGGGGGCCATTCTGCGAGAGGAGTCGACGATGGCTCGTTGGACACGGTCCCTGCTCGTCCCGATGATTCTGGCGTGGCCCCTCGCCGCCACCGCGCAGCCGCGCACGGCCGCGGAGCCGCCGCGCGTGGTCGACGGCGTCGCGATCGACCCCGACGCCGAGCTGATCGTCGCCCTGGCCGACGATACGAACAACATGGATCCGCGGATCGGGATGGGCTCGATCCGCTCGAACTACATCCGCCAGGTGTTCGAGAGCCTGGTCGACGTGGACGCCCGGGGCCGCCCCGTGCCGGGCCTGGCCCTGGGGTGGAAGCCGGTGACCGAGCTCACGTGGGAGTTCACGCTCCGACGGGGCGTGACCTTCCACGACGGCGAGCCCTTCAACGCCGACACCGTGCTCTTCAACTTCGACCGCTTCTTCCGCCGGAACCTCGACCGGTGGTCCATCAAGGACGTCCTGGCCGCCACCTCGTTCGAGAAGACGTACCCGTTCGTGGCGCGCTGGGAGCGGGTGGACGACTACACCGTGCGGATCCACACGAGCGAGCCGGCGCCCACGCTTTGGGACTTCATCGGCCGCGAGCCCATGGTGCCGAAGGCCTACACGATCAAGAACGGCGTGGACGGGCTCAACGAGCGCCCGGTCGGCACCGGGCCCTGGAAGATGGTGGAGTGGAAGCGCAAGACGTCGATGCTCTTCGAGCGCCACGACGCCTACTGGGGCACGGCGCCGCTGTTCCGCAAGATGCGGTTCCAGACGATCCCCGAAGGTGCCGCGCGCATCGCCGCGCTCCGGGCCGGCCAGGTCGGGCTCATCGAAGGCGTGCCGCCGTTCGACGCCCCCGCCCTCGCGCAGGATTCGAAGCTCAAGGTGGCCTCGAGCCCCCAGAAGCTCGCCTGCCGGCTCTACGTCAACGGCCGCCCGAAGGACAAGTACGACTCGGGCGGCAAGGACGGTCTCTTCGCCGATCAAAGGGTCAGGCTCGCGCTGAACCTGGCCGTCAACAAGGACGCGATCGTCAAGAAGATCTTCAACGGCTACGCCCAGGCCAACTCTTCGCCCGTCGCGTCCGTCTCGTACGGCTACGCCCCGCAGGAGCCCTACCCGTACGACCCGGCGCGCGCGCGGGCGCTCCTCGCCGAGGCCGGCTGGCGCGACGGCAATCCCCTGACGCTGCAGCTCCTGTTCCCGGCCAAGCACTACGGTCAGAGCTTCGACGAGATGACCCCGGCCGTCGCCGAGATGCTGAAAGACGTCGGCGTGCAGGTGACGGTGCGACCGGTGGACTTCGCCACCCTGCTCCAGACCACGACCAAGGGGACGCTGCCGCCCAACGGCGCGTTCACCGCGTGCCGGACGGGCAACAACCTCGACGCCGACGACTACCTGCACGACTGGGCCGCCATCGCGCTCATCAACTGGGTGCCGTACCCGCCCGAGCTGATGACGCTCTACACGGCGACGCGCCGCGAGGTCGATCCGCCAAAGCGCCTGCGGCTCCTCGCCGACCTCCAGCGGCAGGTGCGTGACTGGGCGCCGGTGGTGGCGCTCTATCAGGAGGTGAAGGTCTACGCCCACAGCGCGCGCGTGCTGCGGTTCACGCCGTTGCCCGAGCTGAACATGGACTTCCGCGGCGTCGCCGTGAAGAAATGACGCCGGCCCGATGCGCGCCTTCCTCCTTCGTCGCGCGCTCCACGCCGTGTTCGTGCTTTGGGGCGTGGTCACCGCCGTCTTCTTCCTCGTCCGACTCACCGGTGACCCCACTCCGTTCCTCGTAGACCAGAGCGCGACCCAGCAGGAGATCGCCGAGGCCCGCCACACCCTGGGGTTGGATCGCGCCCTGCACGTCCAGTACCTGGAATTCCTGCTGGCGGTCCCTCGCGGCGATTTCGGGACCTCGATCCGCGAGAAGCGGCCGGCGATGGGGATGGTGCTCGAGCACCTCTGGCCGGCGACCGTCGAGCTGGCGGCCGCCGCCCTCGTCATCTCCACGGTTCTCGCGATTCCGCTGGGCGTGGCTTCGGCCACCCACAAGAACGGCGCGGTGGATCACGTGAGCCGCCTCGCCTCGCTCTTTCTCCAATCCATGCCGAGCTTCTGGCTCGGCCTCATGCTGATCCTGCTCTTCGCCGTCGAGCTCGGCGGTCTCCTGCCCGCCTTTGGGTCCGGCTCCGTGCGCCACCTGATCCTGCCCGCGGTCACGCTGGCCGCGGCGCCGCTCGCCCAGAACGTGCGCCTGATCCGCAGCGGCATGCTGGAGGTGCTGCAGCAGGACTACGTGCGGACCGCGCGCGCCAAGGGCCTGGCCGAGCGGCTCGTGATCTACCGCCACGCGCTCCGGAACGCCGCGATCCCGGTCATCACGGTCACCGGCCTCTCGCTCGGGTTCATGCTGAGCGGCGCCGTCATCATCGAGACGGTCTTCTCCTGGCCCGGCATGGGGCGGCTGATCGTGCAGGCGGTGCCGGGTCGGGACTTCCCGGTCATCCAGGCCGGCGTCTTCGTGTTCGCGCTGATCTTCGTGGGCCTCAATCTGCTCGTGGACCTGCTCTATACGGTCGCCGACCCGCGCGTGCGCCTGACGTGATCGGCCTCGCGCGCGACCGCAGCGCGGTCCTGGGGCTGGTCGTCATCTGCGGCACGGCCCTGATGGCCGTGCTGGCGCCCGCGCTCTCGCCCGCGGATCCCGTCAAGAACAGTCTCGGCGAGCGCCTGACACCACCCATGTGGAGCGCGGGCGGCACCGCGAAGCACCCGCTGGGCACCGACACGCTCGGGCGCGACGTGGCGAGCCGCCTGCTCTACGGAGCGCGCGTCTCCTTGATCGTCGGCCTGTCGGCGGTGGCGATCGCCGGCGTGCTGGGCGTCGCGCTCGGGCTCCTGTCCGGCTACTACCGGGGCTGGCCGGACGACGCCCTCATGCGCCTGGGCGACGTGCAGCTCGCGTTTCCCGTCCTCGTGCTGGCGGTCGCCGTGCTCGCGGTGCTGGGCGCCAGCCTGGCCAACGTGATCCTCGTGCTCGGCGTGACCGGCTGGATCACGTACGCAAGGATCGTGCGGGGCGAGACGCTCTCGCTCCGGCAGCGCGAGTTCGTCGAGGCGGCGCGCGCCCTGGGCGCCACCGACCGCTACCTCCTCTGGCGGCACGTCCTTCCCAACGTGCTCGCGCCGGTCACCGTCGTGGCCACCTTCTCGGTGGCGCGCACGATCATCGCCGAAGCCTCGCTGAGCTTCCTGGGGCTCGGCATCCCGCCGCCGGCGCCGAGCTGGGGCGCCATGCTCGACGAGGGACGTAACTACATCACGACCGGCTGGTGGCTGGCGCTCTTCCCGGGGCTCGCCATCCTGCTCCTGGTGCTCGGGATCAACCTGGTCGGCGACTGGCTGCGTGACCTGCTGGATCCCCGGATGGAGCGCAGCATGTGAGGGAACGCGGCGGCTGACGCGCTATGCTCAAGGTATGACGCCCCTCGAGAACGTCCGCCTGGCGGAGCATTGCACGCTGGGCGTGGGGGGGCCGGCGCGGTTCTTCGTGGAGGCGCGGGACGAGGCCTCGGTGCAGGAGGCCCTCGACTGGGCCCGCGCCCGGCGCCTGCCGCTCCGCGTGCTCGGCTGCGGCTCGAACCTCGTCGTGGCCGACGAGGGGATCGACGGTCTCGTCGTGAAGATCGCGCTGCGCGGCGTCGACACGCGCGCGGCGCACGGCGCGGTCGAGCTGACGGCGGCGGCCGGCGAGCCCTGGGACGAGCTGGTCCGACGCAGCGTCGAGCGCGGCTGGGCGGGGTTCGAGTGTCTGAGCGGCATCCCGGGTCTGGTCGGCGCGACGCCGATGCAAAACGTCGGCGCCTACGGTCAAGAGGTGAGCGAGACGGTGACGGTCGTGCGCGCGCTCGACGCGTCCACCGGACGCGTCGTGGCCTTCGAAAATCGCGAGTGCCGCTTCACCTACCGCGACAGCCTGTTCCGGAGCGGTGAGCCCGGACGGTACGTCATCCTCTCGGTGGGTTACCGGTTGCGACCCCAGGGGCCGGCGACCGTGCGGTACGCGGACGTGGAGAAGGACCTGGCCTCGCGCGGCATCGCGACGCCGTCGCTCGGCGACGTGCGCGCCAGCGTGATCGCCATCCGGCGGTCCAAGTCGATGGTGCTCGATCCCCACGACGAGAACCGCCGAAGCTGCGGCTCGTTCTTCACGAATCCCATCATTCCCGGGCCCGACCTCGCCGCCGTGGAGTCGCGCGCGGGCGATGCGACGATGCCGCGCTGGGTCCTGCCCGACGGTCGCGTGAAGCTCTCGGCCGCGTGGTTGATCGAGCGCGCCGGGTACGCGCGGGGCCGGGCCGACGGGCCCGTCGGTCTCTCGACGCGGCACGCCCTCGCCATCGTCGCCCGCGACGGCGCCCGGGCACGCGACGTCGTGGCCTTCGCCTGCCGCGTGCAGACCGCCGTCGAGAAGCGCTTCGGCCTTCGCCTGACGCCCGAGCCCGTCTTCTGGGGCGTGGCCGCGCCATGAACGCCATGCGGATCCTGGTCGTCGAGGACGACGAGCGGCTGGCCGAGATCTTCCGGGACTTCATCGCCGAGCTCGGCTATCAGCCCATCGTCGTCGGGAGCGCGGAAGCCGGGCTCGAGGCGCTGACGAGCGCCAGACCGGACACCATCCTGCTCGACGTCCGGCTCCCGGGTATGAGCGGGGTCGAGTTCCTCAGCTTGCCGGTCGTGCGCGACTCCGAGGTGCCGGTGGTCGTCGTCTCGGGCGTCGCCACCGAAATAGAGGCCCGCGCGTGTCTCAAGCTCGGCGCCCTGGACTTCATCCGCAAGCCCGTGACGCTCGAGCGGCTGGGTCAGGTCCTGGCGTACCTCGGACCCTTCGCGCTGTCCCGAAAACAGCGCGCCGAGCACCCGATGGAGCGCCGACCCGCGGCGCGCGCCGCGCTCAAGCTGGGAGTGCGGATCGCCGCCTCGAACGGAACGCTGGACGGCACGTGCACGGAGATCTCATCCTCGGGCATGAAAGTGCGCGTGGGCCGCCGACTCAGGGCGGGCCAGGCCGCGAAGCTGGAGTTCACGCCGCCGGATGGGGGCCCGCCGATCGACGTCCTGGCGCTCGTCGTCCGCGTCGACACCGAGGGCGCGGCCTTCTGGTTCCTCGATCTCATGACCCACGACATCGACCGCCTCAACACACTCGTCGATCGCCTGCAACGCTAGCTGGGCGGTGGAGAGCTGGGGGAGGGGGCGCGCGACCACGCGGCACGCGGGCGCTGCTCCGGGGCGGCTGGGCTCCATCCGGACGCGCCGCGTCCGCCGCCGCGCGGAGGGAACGGGTCGCGTCGACCCCTTCCCCAGCTCCCCACCGCCCGGCTAGCGCCGCGGCGCCCGCACTCACGCGACGGCATCGCTACGCGGAAGGATCGAACCCCACGAGCACGCGAGCTTGGGGCAACGGGCGGGGGCGGCGGGGGCCGGCGGTGGGGAGGGGGCGCCGGGACCCGTTCCCAAAACGCGGCGACGGAAGCGGCGCGCCCGGATGGAGCCCAGCCGCGATGGGGTAGCGGACGCGTGCCGCGTGGTCCCGGCGCCCCCTCCCCCCCCCC
>DASPZZ010000277.1:0-11286 GCA_035635995.1 Binatia bacterium
GCTCGGGAAAGGAGCCTTGATGCCGGACGACTATCAACTCTACATCGGAATCGACTGGGCTACCGAGGTGCACCAGGTGTGTATGCTCGACCCCAGTGGGCGGCTGGTGGATGAGCGGCGCGTGCCTCACACCGGGCCCGCGCTCGCCGCTCTCCTCGAAGATTCCCGCTTGACCAGTCGTGGGGAGTCCACCGGTTGCCCGAGCCGGACCTCTCTCGGCAAAGCCGGCGCTCGGACTCGGTCACTCCGTGTGCCGGAGCCCCACCGGGTCCGTGGGCTGTCCGCGTTCAGGGAAACTTCGGCCGATCTTGGGGTGGGTGGTACCATCAACCCGCCGTCAGGAAAGGAGTTTTCGTGGAGCCCGTCGTCCGTCTGATCCCCCTGGGTGGTCTCGGCGAGATCGGCCTCAACATGATGCTGGTCGAGTCCGGTGACGATCTCATCGCCATCGACTGCGGGCTCATGTTCCCCGACGACGAGTTGCCCGGTATCGATCACGTCATCCCGACTTTTCGTACGCGCTCGGCCGGCGCGAGGGGTTCCGCGCCGTCGTCCTGACCCACGGCCACGAGGACCACATCGGCGCCCTGCCCTATCTCCTCCGCGAGACGCCGGTGCCCGTGTACGGCACGCCCCTGACGCTGGCGCTCGTCGCGGAGCGATTGCGCGAGCACGGGCTTGCCGAGACGGCGGACCTCCGGGTGATTCGCCCGCGCGACCGCATCGAGGCCGGCCCGTTCAGCGTCGAGGCCATCCGCGTGACGCACTCGATCGCGGACGGCATCGGCCTAGCGATCGGCACGCCCGTCGGCACCATCGTTCACACCGGCGACTTCAAGCTCGACCCGAGCCCGCTGGACGGCGAGCCGCCGGACTATCGGCGATTCGCCGAGCTGGGCGACCAGGGCGTGCTCGTGCTCTGCTCCGATTCCACCAACGTGGACCGGCCCGGCCACACGCGATCGGAGACGGACGTGGGCCAGGCGCTCGGCACGCGATTCGACGGCGCGTCCGGGCGCATCATCGTCGCGACCTTCGCCTCGCACATCCACCGCATCCAGCAGGTGCTCACCCTGGCGGCCCGCGCGGGCCGGCGCGTCGCCCTGCTGGGCATGAGCATGCAGCGGAACGTGGCGATCGCGTCCGATCTCGGCTACCTCCGTGTGCCCGACGGCGTCCTGGTGCCGCTCGAGGAGCTGAGCGAGCTCCCCGCCGGTCGCCAGGTGATCCTCTCGACGGGCAGCCAGGCCGAGCCGCACTCGGCGCTGGCGCTCATGGCCGCCGAAGAGCACAAGTACGTCCGGATCGAGCGTGGCGACCTCGTGATCATCTCGGCCCGCGTGATCCCCGGCAACGAGCGCACGATCGGCCGCGTGATCAACGCCCTGTATCGCCTGGGCGCGGAGGTCCTGTACGAGGACAACGCGTTCGTCCACGTCTCCGGCCACGCGAGCCAGGAAGATCTCAAGCAGATGTTCGACCTGACGCGGCCCCGATACTTCATTCCGGTGCACGGCGAGTACCGCCATCTCCTCGGCCACGCACGGCTGGCCGAGAGCGTCGGAATCGGCCCCGACCGCGTCTTCCTGATCGAGGACGGCGTGGGCGTCGAGTTCTCGACGACCACGGCGCGTCGGGTCGGCGGCTTCCCCGCCGGTCGCGTCCTCGTGAACGGCAAATCGGTGGGCGAGATCGGCCCGGTGGTCCTGCGCGACCGCCAGCTGCTCGCCGAGGACGGTCTGGTGGCGGTGTCGGTGGCCGTTGACCGTCGCGGCACCCTCCTGGCGGGCCCCGAGATCGCCTCGCGCGGCTTCGTGTACGTCAAGGAGAACGAGCCGCTGCTCGAGGAGATGAAGAAGGCCGTCCTCGCGGCGCTCGCCGAGCGGGATCCCGACGTCCCGTTCGACCGCGAGCTGGTCGGCGCGACGGTACGCTCGGCGGTCCGCCAGTTCGTCAATCAGCGCTTTCGCCGCAGGCCGGTCGTGCTGCCGATCATTCTGGAGCTCTGATGGCCACCGTCGTCTCGACGGACAGCAAGCCGCGGCGGCGCCGCAAGCGTGGCAGCGATCGCTGGCTCGGCGAGGTCAAGGGCATCGTGGCGCTCCTCGCCGCGGGCTTCGCCCTCGTCGCCCTCGCGACCTTCGAGCCCACCCTGACGCCCGCCGAGCAGCAGAACCCGACCGGGCCGGTCGGCGTCTGGCTCGGCTGGGCGACCTTCCAGTCGTTCGGCTACGCCGGCTTCCTCCTGCCGCTCCTGCTCGGAGCCTGGGGCGCGTCGGCGTTTCTGCGCCCGATCGTCGTGCGCGGATGGGTCCCGCTCGCCGGGCTGGCCGCGCTCCTCATGAGCGCCGCCGGGCTGCTCACGCAGGCCACGCGCGTGCCGAGCGGCGCGATCGGTGGCGGCCTCGTCGGTTACGCGACCACCGCCGTGCTCCACGCCGGCTTCGGCGACGTCGGCACCTGGCTCGCGTTGATCGCGGCGGTGCCCATCGGCGTGCTCTGCGTGACGCGCGTCTCCTACGCCGCGGTGGCGCGCCTCACGACGGTGCGCCTGGCGAAGCTCCGGCGTCGCCGAGCCGTGTCGGCGCCGGCGGCGCGGGCGGCCGTGGAGGCGACAGCCGCGGCCGAGGCGCTGTTGGCGGAGGTTCACGCGCCGCCCGTCGTCGTCGAGCCCTCGCGCCCCCGCGGGCGTCTCGCGGAGCAGGGACTCGCGTGGCAGGAGACGTTCGACTTCGGCCGCGGCGGTGCCGAGGCCTTCCAGCTGCCACCCGTGGGGCTCCTCAAGGTGCCGCCCGCGAGCGAGCTCAAGCGGACGCGGGTGGAGCTCCAGGACAACGCCGAGACGATCCGCCGCAAGCTCCAGGATTTCGAGGTCGAGGGCCGGATCGTCCAGGTGAGTCCGGGCCCCATCATCACCTCGTACGAGTTCGAGCCCGCGGCCGGTATCAAGATCAGTCAGGTCGTGAATCTCGGCGACGACCTGGCGCTCGCGCTGAAGTCCGCCTCGGTGAGGATCGTCGGGCCGATTCCGGGCCGCGGCACCGTCGCGATCGAGGTGCCGAACGACGAGGCGGTGACCGTCTACCTGCGCGAGATCTTCGTCTCGGCGGAGTTCGCGGAGTCCAAGGGGCGCCTGCCGCTGGCCCTCGGCAAGGACGTGACCGGCACGCCGGTCGTCTCCGACCTGACGGCGATGCCTCATCTCCTGGTCGCGGGCGCCACCGGCAGCGGCAAGTCGGTGGGCCTGAACTCGATGATCTGCTCGATCCTCTACAAGGCCACGCCCGCCGACGTGCGGTTCCTGCTCATCGATCCCAAACGCCTGGAGCTCAGCATCTACGAGGGGATTCCGCACCTGCTGGCGCCGGTGGTCACCGACGCCAAGGAAGCGGCGGCGCGCCTGCGCTGGATCGTCGGCAAGATGGACGAGCGGTACAAGGTCCTCCAGACCAAGCAGGTCCGGTCGATCGAGGGTTACAACAAGGCGGTCGGCCCGGACGAGCACCTTCCGTACTGGGTCGTGGTCGTGGACGAGCTGGCCGACCTCATGATGGTCTCGGCCGGCGAGGTCCAGACCTCGCTGGTCCGTCTCGCCCAGATCGCGCGGGCGGTCGGGATTCATCTGATCATCGCGACCCAGCGGCCCTCGGTCGACGTCGTGACCGGGTTGATCAAGGCGAACTTCCCGACGCGGATCGCGTTCCAGGTGGCCTCGAAGGTGGACTCGAGAACGGTGCTCGACGGGAACGGAGCGGAGCAACTGCTGGGACGCGGCGACATGATATTCGTGCCGCCCGGCGCGAACAAGCAGACGCGCGTGCACGGTGCCTGGGTCGGGGACGACGAGGTGCGCGCGGTCTGCGATTTCCTGCGCCGCCAGGGCACCGCGACCTACGAGGAGGTCGTGCTGGCGACCGAGGAGGAGGTCGCCGCCGGCGCCGGCGCCGAGCGCGACGACCTCTACTGGGACGCCGTGCACCTCGTGATCGGCCAGCGCCAGGCCTCGATCTCGTTCCTGCAGCGGCGCATGCGCCTGGGCTATCCGAAGGCCGCGCGCTTCGTCGACATGATGGAGCAGGACCGGGTCATCGGTCCGGGCGACGGCGCCAAGCCCCGCGAAGTCCTGGTCGGCCCCGAGTATCTGGCCAAGCGCGGGAAGTAGCCGAGTTCGAGGAAGACGGCAGTGACCTGGCGCGCGGCGCTCCTGACGCTCGGGGTCGCGGGCGGGCTCGGCGCGGGTGTCGGCTCAGCCCAGGACGCGAGCGAAGCGCTTCGCCCCTGCCTCCGCGGCGACCTCATCGGAACCTGGGCGGTCATCCGCTTTGGGACAGCACCCTCGGTGCGGGTCGACCCCGCGGACCCGTACTTCCACCCGCACCAGCGCTACGTCTTTGACGCGGACGCGAGCATGCGTCACCTGACCTCGACCCGGCCGGTCACCCGCGAGGATCACCGGGCGATGCTGGCGGCGCCCAGCACGACCACCTGGGCGGTCGACGATCGCGGGCGGCTGATCACGCAGAAGAAGGACGCGTCCGAGCGGGATGTCGACGTCTGCCAGGTCCTGGTGGCGAAGGTCGTCGACCCGCGGAGCCAGATCCCGGCGCTCCCGGGCGATCTGCTGCTGACCCACTACGACGACAACGCGATGCCGGTCGCGCGCCGTCTGCTGAGGAAGCTCGCCCGGTTCCGCGAGTGACGGCGCGGCTCCAGCCGGCGACTCAGCGTTCGGCGCGGCGCTTCGTGGGCCAGACGAGCTCGAGAATCCCGAGGATCAAGAACCCGCAGGCGCCGAGGGTCGCCAGCAGGATCGCGACCTCCTCGCGCATCCACAGCTCCACGCCCACGATTTAAGCGGACGGGCGCCCGCGCCACCAAGAAAAATAGAAGCCTAGAACCGGACCGGACTATTCATGAACGACACGACGACGTACGGGCGGGTGGCGCCGGGTGCGAGGCCCGCGGGGGGTACGCGGCCGGCGGAGTGGGCCCCCCGAGTCCCGCCCGCAGCTCGCAGAGCTGCGGCAGCGGGCGAGTGGGTGACGGAGCCGGCCGCGTACCCCCCGCGGGCCTCGCACCCGGCGCCACCCGCCCGCCGATCGCGCCGATCGTTCATGAATGATCCGGGCTAGAACCGGATCCGGACGCGGTAGACGACCTTGACCGCGCCATCCTTCGGCACGGGGACCTGGTACTTGAGGGTGTGGGCCTGGATCTTCTCGTAGGTGTGGCTCGAGGCCAGGACCTGCCAGTCGCCGGGGACGGGCTCGATGACGGTGACCGTCTGCGTCTCGTTCTTGTGATTGCGCAGGGCGATCTCCCACTCGACCTCGTACAGGTTCGAGGCGAGCTTCTTGAAATCTTTCTGCGTGCGCTCGCCGACCAGGTCGAAGGCGTTGCCCATCTTGATCTTCACGCGCTCGTCCTTGGGCGTGTGGTCGATCCAGTCCTCGCCGATGAACTGCTGGCTGCCCGAGCCGTCGGCCTTGTAGACACGGACCTTGCCCTTCGGCAGCGGCAGGCCCAGCCGGTTCTCCTTGCTGTTCTTGACCTCGAGATAGACCGCGACCTTCTGGTTCGAGACCGGCGCGCCGTACGGGTTGCGATAGTAGTCCTGCGCGCCGTAGTAGATGAGCTCCTTGGAGACGGGCACCTCGCTCGCCGCCAGGAGCGAGAGCTGCTTGGTCTGGTTGTCCTTGATCGTCGTGCGGCCGTCGAGCGTGTAGAGGTGGTACTCGAAGAACCCCTCGGACCTGAAATCGCGGCTCGCGTCGACGGCGGATGCCGCCTTGGCCGCCATTTCCAGCAGGCGGGCGTCACGCCGCGGCTCCGGCGCCCGGTTCACGTCGCCGGCCACGAGCTTGAGCGCGGCGTTGCCGTAGGTCGCTCCGCTCTTGTTGTCGATCGTCACCCAGCCCGTCAGATCGGAGAGCGTGTCCGCGGCGTTGAGCACCATGACGTAGTCGGCCTTCCACGTGATCCCGCTCGTGAGATACGACGCCTCGACGCGCTGGGGCCGCGCCGTCTGGTTGCGAAGGAGCCACACCAGCGTGGGCTTGGACACGAGGTTCTCGGGCAGCGCGGGCAGCACGAGCCGGCCGTAGTGGCCCATGTGGATCTGCCCGTTGATCTCGAAGACCGGCCCATTGGTCGAGAGCAGGGTGGCCTCGTGGAACGTGCCGTCCCCCTGGTAGAGACGGACCTTCCGGCCGACGTACTTCTCCATCAGCTTCTGGCTCGTCAGGAGATCGTATTCGTAGTTCTGCTCGAGGATCTTGAGCCCGGGCGCATCGGTGAGCGACTTGAGGTGCACGGTGGTCGGATCGATCAGCGCGGCCACGTCCATGAACTGCACCTCGGTCACCCCGGCCGGAAACCGAGCGTCGCGCAGATCCTTCACGAGCCCGAGGTTCCCGTTGTAAATCGTCACCATGACCTCCCGCTGGTCGTCGCGCGTCACGCTGACGGGCGCCGCGGAGGCGGGCTGCCCGGTGGCGAGCGCCACGATCAGGATCGAAGCGATCAACGGCTTTTTCATGACGTCCCTCCCGGTCTTCCGGATTTCGTCCACTGCCGGGTTAGACAGGGAGAGGTCGCCGGAAGTTCCCGGCGCCGATCCCGGAAGATCAGCCGGTGATTCGCAGGACGACGCGGACCTGGACGGGGAGCGCGGCGGGCTCCTGGCTCGGCTGCCAGCGACCGAGACGACCGAGCTGGCGGGCGAGCTCCGGGTACGCCTCGCGTGGGATCGTGAGCTCGACGAGCGTCGCATCGGACGCGTCGACGCGGCGGCTCTCGACGGCGCCGAGTCGCGCGACGAGCTCGGCGAGGCCACGAAGCGCCGCGGCGCGGTCGCTCACCGCCAGCCGGCCCGAGACGTCGGGCGGCACGGACGACAGCACTCCCGACGGCCCGGTCGCCGGCCGTTGGGCGCGCGGCGCATCGGCGCGCGACTCGGGCACTGGAGCCGCCCGGGCGCGTGCGCGCTCCTGCGCCACTTCCGGCTCGCGCCCGGCTCTCACCGGGGGCGCTTCGACCTTGCCGCCGACCGGTGGCGCGGCCGGCGCGGGACGGCCCGCCTCTTTTTGACGACCGGCGTCTGGGGACGCGTCCCTGAGATCAGCCGCGCGCCGCGAGGCTTCGTCCCGCGCGGCCGGTGGCGGCGCCGCCATCTTCTTCTCCATCGACCGGCCCGCCTTGTCCTGCTCCTGAGGCTGGTTCTTCTCCGGCGACGAGCTCGGCGCCGAGGGCTCGGGCGTGAGGCGAGGCTTTTCGGTCACCGCCGGCGAAGTCGGCCCCAGGCGGACCGACTGCTGGAGCTCGGGCGTGGCCCGGTAGACGTAAACGACGCCGACGGTGACGAGCACGATGGCGGCGGCTTCTATCGGCAGCTTCACGGGCCAGGGGAGGAACAGTCCGCGCAGCAGGCGTCGGGGCCAGGGCGCCGGTCGCGCCGCCTCGAGCACCCGGTCGACGAAGCCCGCCGGCGCACGGACCGGCGCGGCCCCGCGCAGCAGCGCGACGGTGTCCCGGAAGCGCTGGAGCTCGCGCCGGCACTCGGCGCACGTCGCCAGGTGGCCGTCGAGGGCGGCGCGCTCGTCGGCCCCGAGGGCCCCGTCGACCAACGCCGAGAACGCCTCGCGCGCGTCGTGGCAGGTCATGACAGGAACCGCTCGAGCTTCTCTTTCAGATCCATTCGGGCCCGGTGCAGCCTCGACCTCACGGTGCCGAGCTGCAGCTCGAGCGCCGCCGCGATCTCCTCGTACGACAGGCCCTCGAGGTCGCGGAGCACGACCACGATCCGCCGCTCGTCACTGAGCTCGGCGATCGCGCGATGCAGCGCCGCCTCCAGCTCGCTCCGCTCCAGCTCGTCGGCGGGGCTGGCGTGGCCAGAGGCCAGCCGCGCGAGCGTCTCCTCGCCCTCGCGCGCCATCCGCCGCTCGCCCGATGTCAGGCGGTTCAGGCACAGCCGCGAGGCGATCGCGTAGAGCCACGTCGAGAGCTTCGCGTCGCCGCGGAACTCGGCGACGGCCCGGTGGACCCGGAGAAAGACCTCCTGGGCGAGCTCGTCGGCTTCCGCCCGGCTGCCGAGCATCCGCAGCGCCACGCCGAAGACGCGGTGCTGGTAAGCGATCACCAGTTCCTCGAAGGCTCGAGGGTCGCCACGCCGGAGCCGGTCCACCAGGGAGGCATCATCGCCGGTCCGTCCTTCCATCCGGTTAGACCATACCGCCCGCCCAGGGTTCCCCGGCGCCTGAATTCGGCGCCGGCGGCCGTGCCACGCGTTGCACGGGCTCGAGGGCGGGCCCATACTGCGGGTGACCGTGGCACCGCCGCGACCGCCGTGAACGGCCGGGCCCGAGGAAGGAACGCGCATGCTCCGGGAAGAACAGGCACGAGAGTTGGCCGGTCACTGGGTGACGGCGTGGAATACCCATGACCTCGACAGCATCATGGCGCACTACGAAGACAACGTCGTGCTGGTCTCGCCGGTCGCCGCCACGATGCTCGACGATCCGTCCGGCACGGTCGCCGGAAAGGACGCGCTGCGATCCTATTTCAAGCGCGCGCTCGAAGTGTACCCGAACCTGAGCTTCGAGCTCGTGGACGTCATGTGGGGGCTCCGGAGCGTCGTCCTCTATTACGTGAACCAGAAAGGGTCGCGAACCGGCGAATACATGGAGCTGGGCCCCACCGGCAAGGTCTCCCGGGTGGTCGCGAACTACAGCGGGTAGCCAAGAGACGCGAGGAGCGTGGCGATGGCGCATCCGCTCGTCGTCCAGCTGCGATTCACCCGCGGCGAGTTCGTCCGAGGCCTGACGGGTCTGACCGACGCGGAGGCCCGGCGGCGTCTTCAACCGATGAATGCGATCAGCTGGATGATCGGTCACCTGGCCTGGCAGGAGCAGCGCAACTGGCTCTTCCGCGCGCAGGGTCACATCCCGCTGCCCGACCTGAACGAGCGCGTGGCCAACGGCAAGCCGGCCAGCACACCGCCGCTCGAGGAGATGTGGGCGGCGTGGCGCACGGTGACCGAGGCCGGCGACCCCTGGCTGGACGGGCTCACGACCGCGCGGTTGCAGGCGCCATTGGCCGAAGGGCTGGCGAGCGTCGGGACCTTCCTGCGGCGGACGACCTATCACTACTGGTATCACCTGGGCGAGGCGCTGGCGGTCCGGCAGCTGCTCGGGCATCGCGAGCTCCCGGACTTCGTGGGCGACATCGACTCGCAGGCGCCGTACCGGCCCGAGTGATGGCCGACGACGAACGGGAGATCCGTCGATTGCTCGCGCGTTTCGCGAACTCGTTCGACCTCAAGGCGTGGGACGCGCTTGCCGACTGCCTGGCCGAGTCACTGCGGACCGACTATTCGGACCTGAGAGGCTCGCCGCCCGAGACCCTCTCGCGCGACCGGTTCGTCGAGCTGCGACGCACGGCCCTCGACCGGCTCAAGACCCACCATCTGGCCGGCAACCAGGAGATCGCGGTCCAGGGCGACCGCGCGCGGTGTCGGACCTCGATGATCATCTGGCGCAGGGATGAGGACGGTCGGGTGTTGAACACGCATTGTCTCTACGATCTGGAAGTCGCCAGGGCGGGGGACGGCTGGCGAATCGCGTCGATCACCCAGAAGGTGCTCTGGAGCGACGGTGATCCGACCATCCATGCCGGGATCGGCGCGCCCTCTCGGACGAAGTGAGCGCTTGACAGGTGACGCGGCGGCGATGACTGACGAGCCGCGGGTCGTGCCGACACGCGAGGGGTACGATCTCTGGTCGCAGATCTACGACGACGAGGACAATCCCCTGATCGCCCTCGAGACGGCCTCGGTCATGCGGCTGGCGGCCGCCGCGAGCTGACCGTGGGCCAGGCGACCCTGATCGGAAGCCTCGGCGTGACCCTCCTGTTGCTGGCGTTCCTGCTCAACCTGCTGCGGGCGCTGCGCCCGGAGGACTACCCGTACACGGTCCTGAACCTCGTCGGCGCCTCGCTGGCCTGCTACTCCTCGTACCTGATCGACTTCATGCCGTTCGTCGTCCTCGAGGGTACGTGGGCGGCCGTCGCGGCGGTGGCCCTGATCCGACGGGTGCTGGGCTGGGGTCCATGACCACCGACCTCGTCCGGACTCTCTATCGCTACAGCGAATGGGCGACCGCGCGGATCCTCGACGCGGCGACGCGGCTGAGCCCCGAGCAGCTGGCGGCGCCGAGCGGCGCCAGCTACAGCTCGGTCCGCGAGACTCTCGTCCACATCATGGGCGCTCAGTGGCTCTGGCTCTCCCGCTGGAACGGCACATCGCCCACGGCGATGCTGGACGCGAGACAGTTCCCGGGCCTCGAATCGATCCGCGCGCGCTGGGACCAGATCGAGCACGACACGCGGCGGTTCGTGACCAACCTGACCGACACCGATCTCGCTCGCGTCGTCGAGTATCGCAACACGCGCGGCGAGCGGTGGGCGTATCCGCTGTGGCAGCAGGTGGTCCACCAGGTGAACCACGCGACCCAGCATCGGGGCGAGATCGCCGCGGCGTTGACCCAGCTCGGCCATTCGCCGGGCGATCTGGACCTTCTGATCTTCATCGATCAGACGGAAGCCCGCCGGTGACCGGATCGGGCTCGGCCGCGCCGGCCCGGTAGCGGCGGCCGCGTCAGCGGGCGACGCCGACTTCGCGGAGGTAGCGGAGCACACCCGGGTGAATGAGATCCGGGCGCGGCGCCGCGGCCAGGGTGTTCGCGGCGGTCGTCTCCTGCGCCTGCGGCAAGCGCCGGGCGAGGGCGGCCTCACCCCGGTGGAGCGCCCGCGCCAACCGATACGTCACGTCGTCGGAGAGATCCGGCCGGGCGAGGATAAAGCTCCACGAGCCCACTGAGTCGAGCGGCGTGGCGAGGCCGGGATAGGCGCCGGCGGGGACCGTCATCGGCTTGAGGAAGGCGTGCTTCGCCAGGATGCGCGCGCGACCGTCCGCGTCGGGCGCGATGAAGCGCGCGCCGGCCGGCCCTTTTGCGACCGCGCCGAATCCGGGCCATCCCTGGCCTCCGCCCCACAATGCCGCGGCGCGGCCGTCGAGCACCATCGCCGGCCCGTCGCCCGCGCGGTCGAGGTACACCGCCTGGAAGTCGCGCTCCTGGTCGAGGCCGAGCCCGTCGAGCACGTACTTGGCGAGGATGAAGCTCCACGAGCCCACCGAGTCGAGCGGCGTGGCGAGGCCGGGATAGGCGCCGGCGGGGACCGTCATCGGCTTGAGGAAGGCGTGCTTCGCCAGGATGCGCGCGCGACCGTCCG
>DASPZZ010000278.1:0-12617 GCA_035635995.1 Binatia bacterium
CTTGGCCCCGGCGCCGTGGTAGCGGTCGAACGAGAACTTGACGTCGTCCGCGATCACCGCATCGCCGTTGTGGAACTTCACGCCCTTGCGCAGGACGAACTCGTAGGTGAGCCCGTCCTTCGACACCGTCCACGATTCGGCCAGGCTCGGCGTGTTGTCCCCGGCCGGCATCGGCTTCACCAGCGCGTCGTGGATGGCGTACAGCACCATGAACGGCGTGATGAACGCCTCGGTGTCGCTCGGGTCGAGCCAGCGCGTGGCCAGGGTGACGTGCACGCCCCAGGTCAGCGTGCCTTCTGGAGCGGCGATGGCGGCCCCGGAGAGGGCGGTGAGCAGCAACGCCAGCGCGATCACTGAGCGGACGAAGCATGGACTCATGGAGCCTCCCAGGCGACACCGAGATCGTGAGCGACCTTCAGTAGCCTGCGATCCATCGTCCAGAGGCGGGCGCCGGCCACGAGGGCTGCTGCGAGAAGACTGACGTCCACCCATCCCAGCCCACGCCCCCAGAGTCGGCGTTGCGCGACAAGCGTCATCGCCTCGTCATGGGCGACCGGGGAGATGCGTGGCAGGGCCCGCATGAGCGCCAGGACCTCATCGCGGCGAGGCAGCGTGCCACATGCCAGCTCGCCGAGGACGCAGTCGTGGCATTCGGCGTCGCCGCGCTCGAGGGCGTCGACGAGGGCGGAGTGCGGGCGGTGAAAGTGGTCGATCCAGACGGACGTGTCGACGAGCATCAGCGCGGCCGCCTCGAGCGGCGGCGGGGCGGGGCCTTGGCCGCCGTGAGCCTTCCCCCGAGGGCCGCGAGCCGGCGAGCGCTTTCCCGGGTGATCAACGCGCGCAGGCCCTCGTGAATCACGTCGGTTTTCGCGTGGAGTCCGGTCAGGCGCCCGGCCTCCCGGATCAGCTCGTCGTCGATGTTCAACGTGGTTCTCATATGCAGACGATTATGCACGAACAATGCATACGATCAACGAAGATCACCAGCGGGCCCGCGATTCGGTATCATCGCCCGCGGAGGCGACGAGATGAAGATCAAAGCGCTCGATACGTACTTTCTGTCCGCGCCCCTGCCCCGGCCCGTGCGCACGTCCACCTCGACGATCGGCCGGGTGAGCGAGCTCATCGTCAAGCTCACGACCGACTCCGGGCTCGTCGGGATCGGGGAGGCGCACGGGCCCTTCCTGGCGCAGGGAGGTCCCGAGGGCATGCGGGCCGTGAACCAGATCCTCGAGCGGGTCACGCCCCTCGTCGTCGGCCAGGATCCGTTCGGCGTGGAGCGGATCTGGCAGGATCTCTTCGCCCTGACCTACACGAGCGTGCGGGGGATCCCGACGCTGGCGCACCAGCGGCGGCAGCTCGTGACGGCCATCAGTGCCATCGACATCGCGCTCTGGGACCTCATGGGGAAGGCGACGGAGCGACCGGTCCACGCCCTGCTCGGCGGGGCGCTGCGCTCCCGCGTGCCGGCCTACGTCACCGGCTTCTACTACCGCGACGGTGAGCGTCCGGACGATCTGCGGCGCGAAGCGGCGCTCTATCTCGAGCACGGCTATCGCACCGTGAAGGTGAAGGTGGCGGGCCTGCCGCCGGAGGCCGACGCCGAGCGCGTGGGCGTCATCAGGAAGGCGGTGGGCAAGGACGTGGCCATCATGCTCGACGCGAACCAGGGGTGGGACCTGCCGACCGCGGTCCGCGCCACCAGGCTGTGCGAGCCCCACGACATTTTCTGGCTCGAGGACCCGATGCCCTGGTACGACGAGCGCCACGCTTTGCGCCGCCTGAAGGCGGAGGTGGACGTGCCGATCTCCGCCGGCGAGACGGAGTTCACGCCCTTCGGCCTGCGCACGATGGTGGCCGAAGGTCTCGTCGACTACCTGATCATCGACTCCACGTGGGCGGGCGGGCTCACGGTCTGGCGCAAGGCGGCGGTCATGGCCGAGCTCTACCAGGTGCCGCTCGCGGCGCACCACGATCCCCAGATCCACGTGCACGCCGTGGCGGCCAGCCCGACCGGCTTCATCCTCGAGTCCTTCGCCGACCCGAGCCGCGATCCCCTCTGGTTCGAGCTGTTTCGCGAGCGCCCGAAGATCGTCGACGGCTTCATGGCGGTCCCCGACTCGCCGGGGCTCGGTCTCGAGCTGCGCCCGGACACGCTCGAGAAATACGGGGTGAAGCTCGGCTGACCGGCGCGGATCGCGCTGATACGCGAGCCTCAGGAAGCGCTCTTGCCCTGCACGACGACGCGCGCGGCGAGCAGCGCGCCGATCTCGGCCTCGCCGTAGCCGGCCTCGCGCAGGATCTCCACCGAGTGCTCGCCGAGCTCCGGCGGAAACCGCGGCGCCACCTTCTCCACGCCCTCGAGCCAGAGCGGACTGGCCACGGTGAGCCGCGCGCCCGCCCGCGGGTCGTCGAACGGCACCAGGGCACCGCTGGCGACCATCTGCGGATCGTCGCGCGCGTCGTCCACGGTGCCGATCTCACCGAAGGTGAGGCGATGACGGTTCAGAATCGCCCGCCAGTCCGCCCACGATCTCGACGCGAATACGCCGTCCAGGACGGACACGAGGGCCCTCGCGTTGGCGCGCCGGGCGGGTGTGGTGGCGAAGCGCGGGTCGTCGCCGAGGTCGGGCCGCTCGAGCGCGCGGAGCAGGTGCGGCCAGTCGCGATCGTCGTTCAGCACGTTCAGAAGGAACCAGCGACCGTCGGCGCAGCGATAGAGGTTCGCGAGCGCGGTCGCGGGCTCCTCGCGCGGCGGCCGCGGCTCGACGCGCGCGCCGGAGAGCGCTGCCTGGACCTGGATCGCGTTCCACCAGAGGCCGTTGGCCATGAGCGAGGTCGAGACCATGGTGCCGCGATCTGTCTGGGCGCGCCGGTAGAGCGCGGTCATGATCGCCGCGAAGAGCGTGACGCCCGTGGGGTGATCGCCCATGCCCGGCAGCGAGCGGGCGGGCGGCGAGTCCGGGGAGGGCTTCAGGAGGTCCATCAAGCCCGTGCGCGCCCACAGCGCCGTCGCGTCGAAGCCGCTCCGCGGCGCCTCGTCGCCGCGCTCGCCGTACGCCGTCATGGACGCGTAGACGAGCCGCGGGTTGAGGGGCGCCAGGTCCACCCAGCGAACGCCGAGGCGCGCGCGCGAGTCGAGCGGCGTGTTGGTGACGAAGACGTCGGCGCGCTCGACCAGACGCTGGAGCACGGCGCGCCCGGCTGGCTCGCGCAAGTCGAGCGCGAGGCCGCGCTTCGTCCGGTTGTCGATGATCCAGCGATAGTTGTAAGGGCTCTCGGCCACCCCGGGACCGCCGGTGCGGTGACGATACGGGTCGCCGTCGGGCGGCTCGATCTTGATCACGTCGGCGCCCAGGTCGGCCATGATGGTCGTCGCCACCGGCCCGGCGATGAAACTCGCCGCGTCGATGACGCGCACGCCGGCGAGCAAGAAGTCGCTCACTGTCTAGCCGGGAGTCGCGCCGGGTCGAACGACCGGAGATCCACCGAGGACGCAGCGCCGTCCGCGACCAGCTCGGCCATCGCCAGGCCGGTGGCGGGCGCGTTGAGGATGCCCCACGGCCCGTGGCCGGTCGCGACGTACGCGCCGCGCACCCCGGGGACGCGACCGATGAGCGGCAGGCCGTCGTCGGTGACGGGACGATAGCAGGCTTGCCGGCGCACGATCCGGGCCGCGGCGAGCGCCGTGGACACGCGGCCGGCCGCGCGCGCGAGCGTGGCGCAGGAGGCTTCGCTCACCTCGACGGCGTCCGGCGAATCCGGCAGCGGCGCCGGGTCGGCCATCCCGCACACGTAGACCTCGCCGTCGGGCCGCGGGAAGATCTCCGGCTCCAGGGCGCGGCCGTCGGCGGTACGGTAGTCGACGAAGAGCGCGTGGGCGGGCACGTCGGCCGCGGCGAGGGTCACGCTGTAGCCCTTGAGGCCGTAGACATTCGGGAGCGGCAGCCTTGCGGCCGCCCTACCCGTCCAGGGTCCCATGGCCAGGACGACGGCGTCGCCCTCGAGCGGCACGCCGCTCGTCGTGATCACGCCGCAGACCGCGCCGTCGCGCTGCGCCACGGCCTCGACGACAGCGATACGGAGCTTGGCCCCGCGAGCTTGCGCGGCGTCGAGCAGGGCCGTGGTGAAACGCGCGGGCGTGACCTGGGCGGTGGTCTCGCTGGAGCCGAGAGCCGCGGTGACGATGCCGGCGCCGTCGAGCCAGTGCGGCGCGGCGACGCGATGGCCGCCACTCAGCGCTCCACGCTCGCGCGCGGTCAGCATGAAGGTGTCCATGCGACGGTAGCCGTAGTCGGCGCCGAGCTTCGTGGCCAGCTCGGCGTGAAGCGCGAAGCTCGCCCGCGCCAGGGGGCCGAGCGGCGTGCCGTCGCACCAGTCCAGGGCCAGGAACCCACCGGACTTGCCCGACGCGGCGCAGGCCACGCCCGAGCGCTCGACGACGGTCACGGCGACGCCCCGGTGGGCCAGGAAGTAGGCCACCGACGCGCCCATGACGCCGGCGCCGCAGACGATGACGTGCCGAGGAGGTGCCACCCGGCGTATGCTACATCGACTCAAGGAGGTCTTCATGCACTACGGCGTCGTGATGTTCCCCACCGAGTACGCGATGGCCCCCGACGACCTGGCGCGGGCGCTCGAGGAGCGCGGCTTCGAGTCGGTGTGGTTCCCGGAGCACACGCACATCCCGGCGAGCCGGCAGAGCCCCTGGCCCGGAGGCGGCGAGCTCCCGAGGGACTACTGGTCGTCCTACGACCCCTTCGTCGCGTTGATGGCGGCGGCCGCGGCGACCAAGCGGCTCAAGCTCGGCACCGGCATCTGCCTGGTCATCGAGCGCGATCCCATCACCATGGCCAAGGAGGTCGCGACGCTCGACCGGTTGTCGGGCGGCCGCGTGCTCTTCGGCATCGGCGGTGGGTGGAACGCCGAGGAGATGGAAAATCACGGGACCGCGTGGAAGAGCCGGTGGCGGCTCCTGCGCGAGCGCGTGCTGGCGATGAAAGAGATCTGGACCAAGCGCGAGGCGGAGTTTCACGGTGAGTTCGTGAAGTTCGACAAGATCTGGGCCGACCCGAAGCCGATCCAGAAGCCGCACCCGCCCATCCTCATCGGCGGCGACGGCGCCACGACGTTCGATCGCGTCGTGGAGTTCGGCGACGGGTGGATGCCGATCATGCGCCCGAAGACGAACCCCGTCGAGCGGATCCCCGAGCTGCGCGAGCGGTTGACGAAGGCGGGCCGCGACCCGAAATCGGCGCCGGTGTCCATCTTCTTCGCGCCGCCGAAGAAGCAGGGGCTGGAGGCGCTCGAGGCGGCCGGCGTCGAGCGCGCGATCTTCGGCGTGCCGTCCGAGCCCCGCGACGCCGTGCTGCCGCGGCTCGACGCCTACGCGGCGGCGATGCGGGGCTGACGGGCGGGCGCGCTCAGCCTCCGGGCGACTCGGCGGCCGCCAGGCGGACGAACTGCCGCTTCAGCGCGTTGACCTGGGCCAGGTAGCCACGGACGTCGTGGTCGCCGCACTTCTGGCCGGCAGTCAGCCGGAAGCCGCGGCGCGCGTAGGCGTCGCCCGGCCCGGCGCCACAGAGATGGATGATGGCGGCCAGATCCTGTTTCTGCTGGAGCGTGGCGGCGGCGACCCGCTGGCGCGCCATCGTGCCCGTGACGCTGCGATCCAGGAGCGCGGCCGTCATCTCGACCGCGTGGCTCGGCACGACGCGCATGTAGAGGCCGTTGAACCAGCACGACCGCCACTCGTGCCAGGGACCATCCTCGACCACCACGTGGTCGTGGATGCAGAAGCGCCGCGCCTCTCGGAACGTCGGGGTGGTGATCTGGTACATCCCGACCGCGCTCGACGCCGGCTGGTAGAGCTCGAACGGATTCCACGTCAGGCGCCACCGCCAGTATGTCCGGGCCACCGGGTTGCCCGCGCCTTCGACCTGGGCCAGCGCGGCCAGGAGCTCGGGCGTCATGACGACGGTGGAATGCCCGCGAAAGAGCGACCCGTACTGGCGCCAGGTCTCGGGCGGCGTCTTCGACAGCGCGCCGCTCACGGGGAAAAACAGCTCGGTCGGCTTACGCAGCACCTGGTACGCCCAGTTCACCGCTGACCACACCGCCACGATGACGACCGCGGCCACGAGGATGCGGAGCGCCAGCGGCAGGGCCAGCAGGACCCACCATGCTCGGCGGCCGAACCGAAAAAGCGGCCGGACGGACGCGAATCGGGTCCGACGCGCGCGCCCCCTGCGTGACGGGGCTTTGGTGGCGCGCGGCGGAGAGGTGATGGCCATCCCCTTTACCTCGACCGCTCCCGCGCCCCGTGCGGCCTACTCGCCCCGAATTTCGCGGAGCCGCCGCTTGAGGGCGGTCATCCGGTCGTTCATCTTCTCCGAGAGGGCCGAGGCCTTGGTCCGCTTCTTCGGCGGGATCTGCCGCACCACGGTCGGCGTGGTGGCGTGACAGTACGAGCAGCCGTGCCTCAAGCCGTGCTTACACTCGCTCATCGATAGTGGCTCCCTGTCGCCATCCTACCGAATCAGGTCACGATTCGCGAACATCGGTATACTCGCGCTCGCAGAGTAGGATTGCGTCAAGGAGGCCTTCTCATGCGAACGTCCGTGCGGTCCTTCGTGCTCGCAATCTGCCTGTGGCTCGCCGGATCGGCCACGGCGCACGCGGTCGAGCTCCAGTGGTGGAGCCACTGGGCGATCGAGGACAGCAAGAAGGCCGTGCTCTTCGAGGCCAAGCGACGCTTCGAGGCCAAGAACCCCGGGCACACGGTGACGATCACGTTCTACGAGAAGAAGAACATGTGGCCGGCGCTGCGGGCGGCGTTCACGGCCGGGTCGGGCTTTCCCGACGTCTTCTACTACGACATGGACGTTCCGGAGTTCATGACGGCCGGCTGGCTCGCCGACCTCTCGACCGGCGTGCGCTGGGAGAACATCGAGCCCTACGGCAAATCGTTCTGGACGCGGCCGGGGGCCGGGGGCAAGACGGGCACCTGGGCCATTCCGGTCGAGGCCGCATCGGACGAGATCTACTACAACAAGAAGCTCTTCAAGGAGCTGGGCATCGCGGTGCCGGCCGGCTACGCCTTCACTCAAGACCAATTCAAGGAGATCGTCGCGAAATGCGCCAGGGCCGGCTACGCGGCCTTCGCCACCGGTGCCTCCGACCGGGACTGGGCCGCGCATTACATCCCGAACGCGCTGCTCACCTCCAAGCTCGGCGCCGACGAGTTCATGCGCCTGCTCCGCGGCGAGATCTCGTGGAAGGATCCCCGGGTGGTCGAGGTGTTCCACTACTACAAGGAGCTGATCGATCTCGGCGCCTACGCCAAGACCCTCAGCAGCATGACGCTCGCGGAGGCGCACCGGTACTTCCACACCGAGCAGAAAGCCTGCATGTTCCCCGTCGGCTCGTGGTACACGGGGCGCGCCTTCGTGCCGCCCGACAAGGGCGGCCAGCCCAAGGACTTCGAGCTCGGCATGCTGAACAATCCGCTGATGAAGGACGGCAAGGGGCACGGTCAGAAGTTCCTGGGCGTGGCGGGGTCGCTCTCCGTCGCCGCCAAGAGCCCGAACCTGGCCCTGGCGGTCAAGGTCGCCGACGCGTTCGCCGACGTCGAGATCGGCAACATGTGGATGGCGAAGACCGGCGTGCAGACCGGCATCAAGACGGACCTGGCGCGGATCGACAGCCCGTTGAAGTGGTACTTCGACGAATACGGGCGCGTGAACAAGAGCACCAGGTGGGTGGACCTGACGGCGCAGCAGGTTCGGCTCGTCATGAAGCCGGGCGTCTGGGACACCTACGTGGCCACCGTGAACCAGGGCCTCCCGAACAAGCTCGTCGGCGCCGACGAGGCGCTGGCCAAGCTCGAGGACGCTCGCCTCAAGGGCAAGTAGCCTGGCCCGCCGCCCCTCTCGGTCCCACCGGCCGTGGGGCACGATCGCCGTCTTTCTCGGGCCGACCGTCGTCCTCTACGCCGCCTTCTGCATCTATCCCGTGCTCGTCACCTTCTACAACAGCTTCCACACGCTCCGGATGGATCTCGGCATGCTCACCGAGTACGTCGGGCTCGAGCACTTCCGCGAGATTCTCACCGCCGACGACGTCTTCTGGAAGGCGGCGCGCAACTCGCTGGTGTGGGGGGTCGTGGCACCGCTCGTGGACATTCCGCTGGCCCTCGTGCTGGCGCTCACCCTGTACGCGCGCGTGCCCTTCGCGCGGGTCTTCCGGACGGTGTGGTTCACCCCGGTGCTGATGTCGTATCCGGTGGTCGGCGTCATCTGGCTGTGGGTCTACAACTACGACTGGGGCATCGCGAACCTCGTCCTGCGCGCCGTGGGTCTCGGCGCCTACGCGCAGGCCTGGCTGGCCAGCCCCGCCACCGCCCTGCCCGCCCTCATCCTGGTGACCACGTGGATGTTCGCCGGCTTCAACATGGTCGTCCTCCTGGCCGCCCTCCACGCGATTCCCGCCGAGTACCTGGAGGCGGCCACCGTGGATGGCGCCGGCGCCGGGCGGCGCACGCTCCACATCATGATCCCGCTCGTGTGGCCGACCATCATCAACCTCGCCATCCTGGACTTCATCGGCAAGATGAAGCAGTTCGCGCTGGTGTGGGTCATGACACGGGGTGGTCCGATGTGGGGCACGGAGACGGTCGCGACCTACGTCGTCAAGCGCGCCTTCGAGTGGAAGACGCTCGACCTCGGCTATCCCTCGGCCATCGCGGTGATCTGGTTCGTCATCATCTTCGGCCTCACGCTGCTCCTCACGCGCACGCTGCAGCGGCGCGAGGCGCTGGAGTTCTGAGCGTGCCCCGGCGCCTCGGCCGCTGGCTCCTGCTGCTGCCCGTCCTCGCCTACACCGTGTTCTCGGCGTGGCCCTACGTGTGGACGGCCATGATGTCGCTGCGCACGACGGACGAGATCTATCGCAGCCACTACGCCCTGCCGATGCCCGCGCACTGGAGCAAGTACGCGGCGGCGTGGAACCAGTTCGGATACGACGTCTACTTCAGGAACAGCGCGGTGGTCTCGGTCGCCTCCGTGCTGATCGTCACCGTCATCGGCGCCATGGCCGGCTTCGCCTTCGCCCGGCGGCGCTACCGCTTTCCGCTGCGCGAGCCCCTCTTCCTGCTGATCTTTCTGTCCGTGATGTTCCCGCCGCAGATCATGCTGCTGTCCCTGTTCCAGATCCTCGTGCAGTACCGGCTCTTCAACTCCCTCACCGGCCTGGTGCTCGTCTACGTCGTCACCGAGCTCCCGCTGACGATCTACCTGCTCCGCGCGTTCTTCGCCCAGATCCCCACCGAGCTCGAGGAGGCCGCGCGCATCGACGGGTGCAGCGATTGGGCGATGTTCTGGCGCGTGATGTTCCCGATGGCGCTGCCGGCGGTCGCCACCACGGTCATCCTGAACTTCATCTACTTCTGGAACGAGTTCCTGTACGCCGTGGTCTTCATCACCCAGCAGAAGATCCGGACGCTGCCCCTCGCCATCCAGTTCCTCGTCTCGGATCAGTACCAGGACATCGGCATGCTGGCCACCGGCCTCATGATCGCCACGCTGCCGGTCCTCGTCCTCTACCTGTTCCTGTCGGAGTGGTTCGTGAAGGGCATGACCGCCGGCGCCGTCAAGGGGTGACTAGAGCCCTCCGCCCCAGCGGACCTGCCAGGCGATGCCGACCGTGGTGAAGTTGCCCCCCGTGCGCGCCACGGCGCCGCCGCTCGCGTAGAGCTTGATCGAATGGTATCGGTTCACCGGAATGGCGAGCGTGCCGCCCACGCGGACGTTCTCCTGCCGATCGCCGCGCTCGCCGTCGATGGTCGTGCGCCCGCCCGCGTAGTAGGTGGTGTCCAGGGCCAGCCACACACCGACGCGCGTATGGTAGATGACGTGTCCCTGCACGGCGTAGAGAGGCTCCTTCTCGAGCGTCTTGCCTCCCAGGAAATCGTCGTTGTCCGTGTAGAAGGTGACGCTCGTCTCCAGCTCCAGCGTCCATGGTCCGAGCGTCTTGGAGATGCCTACCTCCGGCTTGAATGACCAGCGGTTGGTCCCGATATTCACGAGCTTGTCCGAGTCGTACTGACCGAGCGGCGCCGTCACCGCCAGGCTGGCGCCGACGATGAGGTCAGCCTTGTAGTCGGTGAACTCGGCCATCGAGAGGGCGGGCGCGCCGTACAGCAGCACCGAGAAACGAACGCGAGGATCGGCGAAGCCGGAGACCTCCCGATCCCGCGGCTGCCCGGCGACCTTGGCGGTCCCCGACGCCCACGCGTACGGCAGCACCACGTCGAGCTTGCCCGCCCGACCCCACACATCCAGCGCCCGCGCGTAGCCGAGGATGGAGCTGTGGAGGGTGAGCTCGGCGTCCGTGATCGGCGCGGACGAGTCGAACGTCACATCACCCCGGGAGTAACCATATCCGAGGATCAGGAAATTCATCCCGACCGGCGTATTGGTGAAGGCTCTCGGCTCGAGATCCTGAGCCTCGGCCGGCGCCGCCGCCGCCAACACCATGATGACGAGCGCCGCACCCGCCCTGGTCATGTGGGCTATGCTAGCGCGCCAGGAGGGATTCCATGAGCACTCACGCGCTGTACCTGGTCCGGATGGACGTGGCTCACGACCACGACGCCACCTTCAACGACGTTTACGACCGGGAGCACGTCCCCAACCTCCGGGCTGTGCCCGGGGTGCGGCGGGCCAGCCGCTACCGGCAGCCCTCACCGACGGAGCCGCGCTACCTCGCCGCCTACGAGCTGGACGGGCTGAACGTCCTCGACAGCGCGGCGTGGAAGGCGGCCGGCGAGGTGGGACGCTGGCCCACCGCGGTGCGCCCGCACACCATGAATCGCCATCTGACCAAGTACGAGTGGGTGGGCGGGAGCGCGGCCCTCACCGGGAAAACCCCGTACGTGTTCTGGGTCATGATGGACGTTGAGCGCCACCGCGAGGCCCTCTTCAACGACCTGTACGACAACGAGCACTTGCCGCTGCTGCTCAAGCTTCCCGGGTCCGTCAACGCCGTGCGCTACCGGACCTCGGCCGACGGGGAGCCGCGCTACCTCTGCGCCTACGAGGTCGAGCGCACCGACCTGCCGATGTCGAAGCTCTGGAACGACACCTCGGACATCGGGCGCTGGAAGCCGGAAGTCCGACCCTACACCTCCAACAAGCGCTACATCGTCAGCGAGCGGATCCTCTCGGCGTGAAGATCTCGCAGGTCACCGTCAACGTATTGCGGGTTCCCGTCGATCGTCCCTACGTGGCGGGCGGGCGAGCCGTCGACGCGAACTGGCACGTGCTCGCCCGGATCACCACGTCCGATGGGGTCGAAGGGATCGGCTACATCGTCTACCCGCGCCCGGATCTGATGACGACGATCGGCCACGCCGCGCGCGAGCTGGGCGAGCACCTCATCGGCATGAGCGTGCTGGAGCCCGAGGCGGCCTGGGACCGACTGGCGCGACGCGGTGACTGGGTGGGGCCCGGGGGATTGCTCCACTGCGCCCTGACGCCGCTCGACATCGCCGTGTGGGACGCGGCCGGCAAGACGCTCGGCCAGCCGCTGCATCGTCTGCTCGGCGGGTATCGTGATCGTCTCCCGACGTACGCGAGCGACGGCCTGTGGGTCAGTCTCTCGCCCGCGGAGCTCGCGGCCTCGGCCAAGCGCCACGTCGAAAACGGCTTCGGCGCCGTGAAGCTGCGGCTCGGAAAGGAGGCGACGCCGGAGATGGAGGCGCGCCGGGTCCTCGCCGTGCGCGAGGCCGTCGGTCCGGACGTCCGCATCATGGTCGACGCGGTCGAGAGCTGGTCGCTGGCTCGCGCGCGACGCACCGGCCGCGTCCTTCAGGACGCGGGCATCGCCTGGCTGGAGGATCCGGTCCACCACCTCGACGTGACCGGGCTCGCCGAGCTTCGGCGCCGGCTCGAGATCCCGATCGCGGCCGGGGAGCACCTGTATCACCTGGACGCCTTTCGGCGGCTCCTCGAGGCGCAGGCCGTCGACGTGGTCATTCTCGACCTGGCCCGGGTCGGTGGCGTGACACCGTGGCGGAAGATCGCCGCGATGGCGCACGCGCACCGGGTTCCGGTGTGCGGCCACGTGGTGCCCGAGATTCAAGTGCATTTGCTCTCGGCCGTCCCGAACGGCCACATGGTGGAGTACGTGCCCCGATCGGCCGGCATCCTCGCGGCGATGCCGCGGGTCGAGGGCGGCGAGCTCCTGGCGCCGCAGGCGCCCGGTCTCGGTCTCGAGCTCGACGAAGCGGCCGTGCGACGCCACCAGGTCGCCTAGCGAGCGGAGCGACATGCCCGGACGATTCACCGACCAGGTCGCGATCGTCACGGCGGGCGGCTCCGGGATCGGGGCCGCCACGGCGCGGCGCTTCGCCGGGGAGGGCGCCGCGGTGGTGGTCGCGGATCTCAGCGGCACGCGCGCGGACGCGGTCGCGTCCGGCATCACGACGAGCGGCGGCCGGGCCGCCGCCATCAAGATGGACGCGTCCGATCCCGGCGCGGTGCGGCGCACCCTGCAGCTGGCGCTCGACTCGTTCGGGCGGCTCGACGTCATGGTCAACAACGCGGGGCTGGCGGAGC
>DASPZZ010000279.1:0-2575 GCA_035635995.1 Binatia bacterium
CGGGTCGCCCGATAGCGAAGATCGTATTCCTGCTTCATGGCGTCGTCGGCCGGCTCGCGAACCGGATAGCCCGTGGTGTGGAACGAGATCGCCATGCGGCATTCCTGCGCGGCCTCCCACAGCGGGTCCCAGGCGCCGTGCCAGATGGGAAACTCGGCGGTGGAGACGGCGAAGTCCGCGCCCTTGAGGCCGAGCGCCGCGGCCCGCCGGAGCTCCTTCGCGGCGGCCGCGGGATCGTGGTTCGGAATGCACGCGAGCCCGACGAAGCGCCGCGGATTGGTCTTGCAGAAGTCGGCGGCCCAGCTGTTGTAGACCTCGTAGACCGCCTGGATGAGCTCACGATCCTGCATGCGCAGGCCGATCCCGAGGATGCCGTACATGACCTCGGCGTCGATGCCGTCGAGGTCCTGGTCCTTCAATCGGAGATCCGGCGTGGTGGGGTGCGGGCCGCCCTCGTAGAAGCCGACGTCGAACATCCTCTCGACGTGCTTCGAGAATCCGCGCTGGACGCGGTCGAAGCCGAAGCCGAGGCCGCCGTAGACGCCGAGCTCTTTTCCCTCGGCGAACCAGCGTGGCCCGTCGTCGGTCTGCCGCACCTGCGGCACCCGGTCCCGGAACTTCGCGGGCGCGTTCTTGACCCATAGGTCACCGGGCATCCAGGTCATGTCGATGTGGCAGTCGGCGGAAATGATCCGGTAGCTCATGGCCGGCAGGGTAGCTCCACCGAGCGCCGGGGGTCAAGGCGCGTGCCGAATGTCTGTCGGGTGAATGGGAGGTTTCGGATAGGTTGGACTCTGTGACCTACCGGGTCGTCCGCGCGCTGATCCGGCTCCTCCTGTGGCTCTTCTACCGGCGGGTCGACGTGGTCGGGCGTGAGCGTATTCCCGCGAGCGGCGGCGTGATCATCGCCGCCAACCACCACAACTCTGTGGTCGACGCGATGCTGATCATCGTGACCGTTCCCCGCGCCGTCACGGTGCTCGCCAATGCGCCGCTCTTTCGCCATCCGCTCATCGGCCCTCCGCTGCGGATGCTCGGCGCCGTGCCCGTCCACCGCCGGGCGGAGGCCGGGGACGACCCACGCAAGAACGAGGAGATGTTCGCCTCGGCGATCGAGGCGCTGCGGGCGGGCGGGGTCATCCTGATCTTTCCCGAGGGACGGACGCAGCCGCAGCCGATCCTGTTGCCGCTGCGGACGGGCGCCGCCCGTCTGGCCCTCGGAGCCGAGCGCGCCATGGGCGGCACCGGCCGCGTGACGCTCCTGCCCGTCGGCATGGTCTTCCACGATCCGGGAACGTTTCGGTCCGCGTCGGTCCAGATCACGATCGGCGCCCCGGTCCAGACAGCGGATCTGTCCACGGCTCACCGCGACCGCCCCGAGGAAGCGGTCAAGGCGATCACCGCGCGACTGACGGAGTCGATCGGCGCTCGGATCGTCGAAGCGCAGGACCAGTACTCGCTCGAGCTCCTCGCCGTGCTCGAGCGCGCGTGGGGGGAAGAGGCGGCACGCCGGGGCGAGCCCGAGCCTGCGCCCGGCGGCGCCGCCGAGTCCGCGCTGGGCTGGAAGCAACGGGTCATGCGGGCGGGGCGCTACCTGGCCGCGCGCGAGCCGCACCGCGTGGCCGCGCTCCGTCACAAGATCGAGGTCTACCGCAGCCACCTCGACGAGGTCGGAATCGCCAGCGACCAGCTCGGTCAGCCCTACACGGCGAGCCTCGTCCTCTCCTACGTCGCGACCAACGTGCTGTGGCTGTCGCTCGGCCTGCCTCTGGCGTGCTGGGGGATCGTGAGTCACGCGGCGCCCTACTGGCTGACCGGTCAGATCGTGAAGCGGCTCGGCCGAACCTCCGAGGAAGAGGCGACCGACAAGATGGCGGTCGGCCTCGTGATCTATCCTCTCCTCTGGATGGTCGAGGGCTGGCTCGTCTGGCGGCTCGCAGGCCGGGGCGCGCTCGTGCTCTTCGTCCTGCTGATCGTACCGTCCGGCTTGCTGGCGCTGATCTGGCGTGAGCGGCTCGGCCGATTCATGCGTCAGGCGCGAGCCTTCGTCTGGTTCCTCACGGATCGCGGGCTCCACCGCCGGCTGCTCGACGAGCGTCGAGCACTCGTGGGAGAGCTTCGCGAGCTTGCGGACCGCGTGCCCCCGGAAGTGCTCGGGTCGGATCGTGCGAGTGATGTCCGCTAGGCGCTGGTCGGGATCGCCCGGTGTCATCCTCGGCTCGCTCACGACGCTCAACGCGCTGAACTACCTCGATCGCTACGTGTCCGCGGCTACCTTGCCCCTCATCCTGGCCGACCTCGCAATCTCGGACGCGCAGGGCGGTCTCCTCCAGTCGCTCTTCGTCGTCGCCTACTCACTGGCCTGCGGGCCGGCCGGCTGGCTCGGCGACTCCGGCAAGCGACTCCGCCTCATCGCGACGGGCGTCTTCGTGTGGAGCGTCGCCACGGTGGCGTCGGGCCTCGCGCCGACATACGGCTGGCTCCTCCTTGCCCGCGCGGTGATCGGCATCGGAGAGGCAAGCTACGCGGTCGTGACTCCGTCGCTGCTCTCGGACTGCTACCCGGCCGAACGGCG
>DASPZZ010000280.1:0-3668 GCA_035635995.1 Binatia bacterium
AGCCGTCGAGCGGGCGAGGTGCGGCAGTCGCGAGCCTTGCCCGGAGCCTCGTCCCGGTTGCGGAGCTTGACTCCAACTTGACTCGCCTGCACGATGAGGCGTCGCGTGCGGCGTAAGTATGCGGAGGGGTGGCCGAGCCCGGTCGAAGGCGTCCGACTCGAAATCGGATAGGGGCCCAGAAGGTCCCTCGGGGGTTCAAATCCTCTCCCCTCCGCCAATTTCTTCCGCTCTACGTTCGGGCAGAGAGTGCGATCAGGAGGAGGGGTGACCGAGCGGCCGAAGGTGCGGCACTGGAAATGCCGTGCACGGGTGATCCCTGTGCCCCGGGTTCGAATCCCGGCCCCTCCGCCAGAATTTTCGGCTTGGCCGTGCTAGACGGGGAGTTAGCGGTGCCCTGTAACCCGCAATCCGCTTCAGCGGGGTTGAATTCCCTCTCGAGGGCGGATCGTGTTGAATGAGCTTCACGGGGCGGCGTTGAAGGTTGGGCCCCACGCAACGGGAATCGTCGAACCCCGCCAGGCCCGGAAGGGAGCAACGGTAAGGCGACCCTCTCGTGTGCCGTGGGAGTACCTGACCGGAGCAGGCTCCGGGGAGAGATCGCAGTACGGGCCGTTCGAAGGAGGGTGCACGGTCATGATTCGATGAGCTATCAGGTACTGGCCCGGAAGTGGCGGCCGCAGACGTTCGAGGCGGTCGTCGGCCAGGACGCGATCACGCGGACGCTCCGGAACGCGCTCGCCTCGGGCCGCATCGCGCACGCCTACCTCTTCGCCGGCCCGCGCGGCATCGGCAAGACGACCACGGCGCGGCTGCTCGCGCGCGCGCTGCTCTGCGCGGAGCGAACGGGCCCCGAGCCCTGCGGCAAGTGCCCGGTGTGTGTCGAGGGCCTGGCCGGGACGCTCGTCGACGTGATCGAGATCGACGGCGCGTCGAACCGGGGCATCGAGGAGATCCGCACGCTCCGCGAGAACGTGAAGTACATGCCGGCGCGCGGCCGCTACAAGGTCTACATCATCGACGAGGTGCACCAGCTCACCGAGGCGGCCTTCAACGCGTTGCTCAAGACCCTGGAGGAGCCGCCGCCGCACATCGTCTTCGTGTTCGCCACGACCGACCCGCGCGAGATCCCGCCGACCGTGCTCTCGCGGGTGCAGCGCTTCGACTTCCGGCCGATCGCCCCCGACGTGCTCCGGGCCTCGCTCGAGCACATCCTGACCGAGGAGAAGATCCCGTTCGAGCCGGCGGCGCTGCCGGTCATCGTGCGCGCCGCCGAGGGCTCGCTCCGCGACGCGCTCTCGCTGCTCGACACGGCGATCGCCTACGGCGACGGCCGGCTCGAGGCGGAGACGACCGCGAAGCTGCTGGGCGCGTCGGCGCCGGTGACGGTGCGCGCGTTCGCGGCGGCGTTGGTCGGCCACGACACCGGCGCGGCCCTCGAGGCGATCGATCGGGCGGCGCGTGACGGCGAGGATCTCCTGGCCTTCGCGCGCGACGTCATCGAGCTGCTGCGGCTCACGCTGGTGCTCAAGGCCGCCCCGAACGCCAAGCCGGCCGATCTCACGCACACCGAGGGCAACGAGCTGCGCAAGCTCGGCGAGGGGACCAGCCTCGACGAGATCCTCTACGTGCTCCGCGCATTCCTGGAGGCCGACGCGCTCATGCGCGAGTCGCCGCACCCGCGCGTCGAGCTGGAGATCGCGAGCGTGCGCGCCACGCGCCGTCCCGTGCCCCAGGCGCTCGACGACGTCTTGCGGCGCGTCGACGAGGCGCAACGAGAGATCCGCCAGCACGCGCTGGTGACACCGGCCGCGCCGGCCCCGGCCGCGCAGGCGAGCCTCTTGCCGGGGGCCGATCCCGCGGCGCCGCGCGCCGAGACTCGCCGGCCCGCGGCGCAGCCCCCGGTCGGCGTGCCGTCCGCGCCCCGGCCGGCGTCGCCCGCGGCCCCGACCGCGTCCAACCCGGCGCCGACCGCGTCACCCGCGGCGACCCCGGCCGCGGCCCCGGCGCCCGACGCGGACCTGGCGACCGCCTGGGATCGGGTCGTGGACGAAATCATGAAACGGAAGCCGACGCTCGGGGCCGTGCTCACCCAGGCGCGGCCGAGTGGTGTGAGCGATCGAGAGCTGACGATCGTCCTGGTCGGGAACCATTTCCATCGAGAGATGCTCGCGGACGTCGCGAACCGCGAGCTGGTCGTTCAGGCGGTGCGGCGCTGCGTGAAGGGGGCCGAGCGCGTCAACGTGGTGTCGGGCGGCGAGGTCACCGGCGCCATCGCGACGCATCCCGCGGTCCAGGCGGCGATCGCCGAATTTCAGGGCGAGGTGGTCGCGGTGAGGCCGCGCCTGCCGGAAGGAGAAGGCCAGTGAAGGGGTTCGGAAACATCATGAAGGAAGCGCAGAAGCTGCAAGCGCAGATGGCGACCCTGCAGGAAGAAGTTGGCAAGCGGAAGGTCGATGCGACGGCGGGCGGCGGCATGGTGACGGTCGAGGTGAACGGCAAGCAAGAGCTCACCGCGGTCAAGATCGACCCCGAGGTCGTCAACAAGGATGACGTCCAGATGCTCGAAGACCTGGTGCTGGCGGCGGCCAACGAGGCGCTCAGAAAATCGCGCGAGCTCGTGCAGCAGGAGCTCGGCAAGCTGACCGGCGGCCTCAAGATCCCCGGTCTCGGCATGTAGGCGGAGCCTCGTTGGCGTATTATCCCGAGCCCGTCGCCCGGCTGATCGAGGCGCTGCAGCGGCTGCCCGGGATCGGACCCAAGACGGCCCAGCGGCTGACGTTCTTTCTGCTCAAGCGCCCCGTCGCGGAAGTTCGCGAGCTGTCCGAGTCGCTCGTCGCCGTGAAGGACCGCATCGTCTACTGCGGGACCTGCTTCAACGTGACCGACCAGGACCCCTGCCGCTTCTGCGCCGACCCGGCGCGTGACGGGCGCCTGCTCTGCGTCGTCGAGGAGCCGAACGACCTTCTGGCGATGGAGCGCACGGGCGAGTATCGCGGGCGCTATCACGTGCTCCTGGGCGCGCTCTCTCCGCTCGACGGCATCGGCCCCGACGATCTGAAGGTGCGCGAGCTGCTGGCGCGGCTGGAAGGAAGCGCGGTCGCCGAGGTCATCCTGGCGACCAACCCGAACGTGGAGGGCGAAGCCACGGCGCTCTACCTCGCCAAGCTCCTGCGCCCGTTCGGTATCCGCCTCACGCGGATCGCACGCGGGCTACCCGTGGGCGGCGACCTCGAATACGCCGACCAGGTGACGCTCTCGAAGGCCCTCGAGGGGCGCCGCGAGATCAGCTAAAAAAACCGGCCCGGACCATGACGGCCCGGGCCGGCGCCCGCACATCGCGCGGGCTGAAAGTCGCCCCCCTCATCTTCTTAGAAATCTCCGTGCGGCATCGACGGCATCGCCGCCGGCTTCTCCTCCGGCAAGTCGGTGATCAGCGCCTCGGTGGTGAGCAGCAGCGACGCGACCGAGGCCGCGTTCTGCAGCGCCACGCGCTCGACCTTGGTCGGGTCGATGATGCCGGCCTGCATCATGTCGACGTACTCCATGCTCTCCGCGTCGTAGCCGCGGTTGGGCGCCGTCTCGCTCTTCACCTTCTCGACGATCACGCTGCCTTCCAGGCCCGCGTTCTCGACGATCTGGCGGATCGGCTCCTCGAGCGCCCGCTTGAC
>DASPZZ010000281.1:0-1841 GCA_035635995.1 Binatia bacterium
GCGACGTCGAGCGAGTCGGTCGGGTCGACCTTGTACGCCTCGCGGAAGAGCGCGCCGAAGACGCCGTAGGTCGGCTCGCCCAGCGACGAGCAGGTCGCCCGCCTGACGACCGTGCCAGCGAGCCGGCCCTGGGCCTCGAGCCCGGCGAAGAACTCGGCGATGAGCCGCGACTTGCCCGTTCCAGCCTCGCCGACGAGGCTGACGACCTGGGCCCGGCCGCGCTGCATGCGCTCGAAGGCGGTCGTCAGCTGGTCGAGCTCGTCGGCGCGGCCGACCAGCGGCGCCGCGAGCCCCAGCGCGGCGAGCCCTCGCCCGGATCTGGGCTCGGCCAGCGCGCCGAGGAGCCGATGGACGACGAGCGTCTCGGACTTTCCGCGCAGCGTCAGCTCGCCTCCGGGCTCGAACGAAAAGCGGTGCCGCGTCAGTGTGTGCGTGGCTTCCGATACCAGGATGGTGCCGGGCGCCGCGGCGGCCAGCAGCCGGGCGGTGGTGTTCACGGTGTCGCCGGTCACCGCGTACGTCGCCCCGGCGGCGGCGCCCAGGCTGCCGGCCACGACCGGGCCGCTGTGGATACCGATGTGGAGCAGCACGCGCTGGCCGAGTCGTGACGCCCATCGCTCGCCGAGTGCGCCGGCGCGCTCCATCATGTCGAGCGCCGTATCGAGCGCCCGCTGCGGATCGTCTTCGTGAGCGACCGGCGCGCCGAAGACCGCCATCACCGCGTCGCCCACGAATTTCTCGACGAAGCCGTCGTAGCGCTCGATCGACCGCGCCATCGCCTCGAACAGCGCGTTCTGGAACGCGCGGACGTCCTCGGGGTCGAGCCGCTCCGAGAGCGACGTGAAGCCGGTGAGATCGGCGAAGAGGACGGTCACCTGCCGGCGGTCGGCTTCGCGCCCGTCAGACTGTTGGGCGGGCGACGCCGCGGGCTCGTCGGTCGGGGCAGGGACCGAGCCCCGCGCGGCTCCGCAGCGGGGGCAGAACGCGAAGTCGGGCCCGCACGGAGCGCCGCACGCGGCGCAGGGGGCCGGCAGACGGCGTCCGCAACGGGGACAAAAGGCGTAGTCCGGAGATGTCTCGAGACCGCAGCCGGCGCACGCCATCGTACCGACTAGTGTAACCGGACCCAGGCCCAGGCCCCGAGAGGCCCCCCTTGGACGCCGGCCGGGTCATGCGACGGGACGTCTTGACCCCCGTTGTTCGGCAAGGCTACCCTCCGTTCCTGATTGGGAGGCGATGCGATGAGCCGACGCATGCGACAGACCGTGGCGGGTGTGCTTGCTCTGATCGTGGCCGTGGCGACGCACGGGATCGCGGTGCCTCCGGCACGCGCGGAGGCGCCGGCGGGCCAGATCACGTGGGCGCTTCACTTCACTCTGGCGCCGACGCTCTTCGAGCCCGCTGAGACGCCGGGGCTCATCACGCCGTTCATCGTTCTCTATGCGCTGCACGACGCCATGCTCAAGCCGATGCCGGGCAGGAGCATGGCGCCGAGCCTGGCGGAGTCGTGGACCATGTCGCCGGACGGCCTCGTCTACGAGTTCGTCCTGCGCAAAGGCACCCGGTTCCACAACGGCGAGCCTGTGACCGCCGAGGACGTCAAGTTCTCGTTCGAGCGCTACCGTGGGATCTCCGCGAAGGTGCTCAAGGACAAGGTGGCCGCGATCGAGACTCCGGATCCGGCTCGCGTTCGCTTCCGCCTCAAGCAGCCGTGGCCCGACTTCATGACGTTCTACGGCACGCCGGCCACGGGCGCGGGCTGGATCGTGCCCAAGAAATACGTCGAGAAGGTGGGCGAGGAGGGCTTCAAGAAGCACCCGATCGGCGCCGGGCCATATCGC
>DASPZZ010000282.1:0-5547 GCA_035635995.1 Binatia bacterium
ACCGAGATCCCGGTCGGGAACTGGGCGCGGACCCACAGGTCGCCCTCGTCCAGCTCCGGCAGGAATTCCTTGCCGAGGATCGAGAAAACGAGCACCGCGATCACCAGGCCGCCGCTCGCGCAGAGCACGGGAACGAGGGGCCGGCGCAGGCACCAGCGGAGCGCTGCCTCGTACGGTCGGCGCAGCACCCTCAGCAGAGGGCTCTCACGCTCCGACGGCGGTTGCCGGAAGACGAGGCTCGAGAGCACCGGGATGACCGTCAAGGTGAGCAGGAGCGAGCCGATGACCGCCAGCGAGATCGTCAGCGCCATGGGCCGGAACAGCTTGCCCTCGATACGCTGGAAGGTCAGGATCGGCACGTAGACCGTCATGATGATCAGGACCGCGAAGGTCAAGGGTCGCGCGACTTCGACGGCGGCGTCCTGGACCTCGCGGACGACCTGCGCGCCGGTCGGTTTTCGCTCGCTCAGACGCCGCTGGATGTTCTCCGCCATGATGACGGCGCCATCGACGATGATCCCGAAGTCGATCGCGCCGAGCGAGAGGAGGTTCGACGGCACGCCGCGCAGATCCATGAACACGAAGGCGAACAGGAGCGAGAGCGGGATCGTCAGGGCCACGATGAGCGCCGCCCGCACGTTGTAGAGGAAGAGCGAGAGGAGCACCATCACGAGCGCGGCGCCCTCCACCAGATTGCGCAGCACGGTCGTGACGGTGCGCCTCACGAGGACGTCACGGCTGTAGTAGGGCCGAAGCTCGACGCCGGCGGGCAAGAGCTTCTGAACGCCCGGCAGCGCGGCCTTCAGGGCGTCGATGACCCGTCCGGGATTCTCGCCCTTGCGCATGAGGACGATCCCTTGCACCAGGTCGTCGTCGTGGTCGCGCCCGAGCACGCCGAGCCGGATGGCGTGGCCGATCCCCACCTGCCCCACGTCCCGGACGCGCACCGGCGTGCCCTTCTGAGCGGCCACCACGACGTTCTCGATGTCACGAGGACCGCGGAACAAGCCGATGCCGCGTACCGTCAGCGCGTACTGGCCCTGCGGGACGTAGCTGCCGCCGGCATTCGAGTTGTTGGCGGCCACGGCGTCGAACACCTGCTTGACGGTCAGGTTGTAGGCACGCAGGCGCGACGGGTCGACATTCACCTGGTACTGCTTGGTGCCGCCTCCCCAGGACACGACGTCGGCGACCCCGGAGATCTTGCGGAACTCGCGCTCCAGGACCCAATTCTGGAGCGCTTTCAGCTCGACGAGCGGCATCGTCTTCGACTCGAGGGTGTACCGGAAGATCTCGCCGATCACGCTCGAGAGCGGGCCCAGGGCGGGCTTGGCATCCGCGGGCAGGTCGGCCTGGGTGATGCGCTCCTGTGCCTGCTGGCGGGCCCAGTAGTTGTCGGTGCCGTCGGCGAAGAGCACCTTGATGTTCGAGAGCCCGAAGAGCGTGTCGGAGCGCAGGAACGTCACGTCGGCGATGCCGTTGAGCTCGTTCTCGAGGGGAATCGTGATCAGGCGCTCGACCTCCTCGGCGGCATGCCCGGGCCAGAGCGTGATCACCTCGACCTTCACGTCGCCGACGTCCGGATAGGCCTCGATCGGCAACCGGTGATAGGAGACGATGCCCGCGACCGTCAGCACGAGCGCCAGCGCCAGCGTGATGAAGCGCTGATTCAGCGCGAAGGCGACGAGCCGGTCGATCACCGGGTCGTGGCCTTCAAGAGGATGCTACCGGTGCTGACCACGCGGTCGGCGACCCCGAGCCCGCTCGTGACCTCGACGGCGTCGCCGAGGTCGTCGCCGAGCACGACGGGCCGCCGCTCGAGCTGGTCCTTCGCCTTGACGATCAGGACGTAGATCTCGCTGCTCTCGCGATGGACCGCGCTCTGCGGGATCGTGAGCGCCCGGGTCGTGCCGGTCGCGATCGCGACGTTGACGAACATCTCGGCCTTCAACGTGCGCCCACGGTTGACCACGATGGACCGCACCTTCACAGTCCGCGTCTCCTTGTCGACCGCGTCGCTGATGTAGCTGACCCGCCCCTCGTAACGCTCACCCGGGCAGCAGCGCAAGGTGGCGACCATCGGCTCGTCGCGTCGCAGCCGCGGAACGTCGGGCTCGTACACGTCCGCGACGACCCACATCGTGCCGAGATCGGCGATGACGAAGAGATTGACGGGAGTGTCCGACTGGCCGTAGGCGACCACTTGTCCCGGGGTGACGTTACGCTCGACGACGACACCGTCGCGCGGGGCCCGGACCACGATCGTGGTGGCCGTGTCGGCGCGCGCCGCGATATCCGCGAGCTGTTGGGGGGAGACGCCGAGCGTCTGCAGGCGCGAGGCCGCCCGCTCCCGTTCGGCGATCGCCTTGCGCGCGTCGTTCTCGGCCTCGCGAAGCTCCTTCTGGGCGACCGCGTGAACCTCGAAGAGCTCGCGGCTCAGCCGGGCCGCGGCCGCCGATCGTTCGACGTCAGCCACCGCCTTGGCGTAGTCCGCCTTGGCCGCGCCGAGGTCCGCGCTATCCATCACGAACAGGCGTGCGCCCGGCTCGACGACATCTCCGGGGCGGGCGAAGATCTCGAGGACTCGACCCGTCGCCGGAGCGTGGACGCGCACGAGCGCTTCTTCGTTGAACTGGACCTTGCCGGTCGTGTCGATCGTGCGCTGCCGCGTGCGGTACTCCGGGCCGACGATCGTCGGCGCCACGTCGGTGGACGCCGGTGGTTGGGCACTCCGCTGCGGCCGAGCCTCGGGCGGCGCGGGCGACTCGCACGCGGCCCCGGCCAGCATCGTGAGCGTGAGGACGACGAGCCCCGCTCGCACGTCAGTCATTCAACGAGCCCCCGACCGCTGCTTCCAGCTGATACAGCGCGGACCAGTAGTTGCCCATCGCTCGCAGGTGCTCCAGTGCCGTCTCGCGGTACGTCCGCTGGGCGTCGAGGAAGTCGAGCAGGCTGGAGCCGCCTCGCCGATACGCGAATTCGACCGTTGCGCGGGCCTGTTGCGCCTTCGGCAGGTAGGTATCGCGCAGCGCGACGACGCGGGCTTGCTGGATCGTCACCACGGACACCGCCGTGTCGACCTCCGCGAGCGCCTGCACGGTGACCGATCGGGTCAGCGCGTCCGATCGCTCCACCTCGGAACGGGTGCGCGCGATCTCACCTTGATTGCGATCGAAGATCCGGAGCGGGAAGCTGAACCCGAACCCGATCGTGTTCTCGGGGCCGATCCGCTGATACTCGATCTGAGGCGTCACGTCCCACCACGCGTTCGCCCGCGCCAGATTCACGTCGGCGCGCGCCTTGTCCCGCGCCGCCTGCGCGGCCTGCAGATCGGGGCGATTGGCCAGGGCGCGCTGGCGCAGCTGGTCGCGGTTCAGGGAAACGTCGCGGAAGTCGAGCTCGCCCAAAACGTCGAACGAGTCGGCGACCGCCTCGGGCCCGACGGTGGCGCGCAGCGCAATCTTCGCGGCCTCGATCGCCTGCCGCGCGTCACCGGCGTCGCGCTCGAACGCGAAGCGCTGCACCTGCAGGCGCAGCAGCTCGAGCTGCGAGATGTCGCCCTTCTCGGCCCGCACCCGCTGCAGGCGCTCGATCTCGTCGAGGGTCGCCAGATTTTGCTCGGCCAACACGAGCGTCGCCTGGGCGACGAGCACGCCCGAGAAGGCGCTCTTGACCTGGGCGACGACCAGACGCCGAACGTCGCTCAGCTCGTGGCCCGTGGTCCGTGTGGCCGCACGGGCGCTCTCGATACGGCGCTGGCGCTTGCCGCCGGTCTCGATGGGCTGGGCGAGGATCACCGTGTACTGCGGCTCGGTCGAGCTGTTGGCGAGCTGCTCGGCGCTGTACGACGCGGTGGGATTGGGCCGCAGCGCCGCGGTGATCTCGTTGGCGCGGATGGCCTCGAGCTCCGCGCGCTTGGCGCCGAGCGTCGCATTGTGGCGAATCGCCGCACCGACGGCATCGTCCAGGGTGAGCCGCTCGAGACGCTCCTGGGCGTCGGCCACCCGGCAGGTCAGCGCGACGCCGAGCCAGACGAGCAGGCCGAGACATCCGCTGATGCGACACGCGCCGCGCCCCGGCGAGGCAGTGCTCATCGCGACCCGGCCGGACACGGCGGCGCCGGCTCCGTCCACGAGCGGTCGACGGCTAGAGTGCCGCGGAGCACGTTGCTCATCCGGCCCGATCGGTCACCGACCTGGACGTAGTAGTAGTACGTTCCCGAATCGCTCGGGGTGAATCGCGCCTCGATCTCTTCGGTACGCGCCGCGCGAACCGCGTCGAGATCGACCGGGAGCGTGGAATGGCCGTACGCGGCGCCCCGGCCGTACCGTCGAACCCACGCGCACTGTGCACTCACGATATCCTCCGTGGCCGTCTCGAGCCGAAACGTTACGTCGACCGGACACCCCGCTCGCGTCCCCGGCGGGACGAATCTCAGGTGCGAGATCCGCGGCCCCTGGGCCGACGGCTCGTCCATGTCGACGAGCGGCGCGCAGCCGGCCAGACCGATCGACAGCACGACGGCCGTCCACACGCGTCCGCAAGCCCCGATTGAACGGATCACGGCCTCGTTCGCTCCTCGCTGAAATGCGACGGTTGGGACGGCGGTTCCGGTCCGCCCTGATGGACGGATTCACGACGCGCGGAACGGATCGCCGACCGGCCGCGGGCAAGTCCGCGGCCTTCGCGAAGGAAGCGCTAGACGGCGGGCGGAGCCCGGGTGGGCGACGACAACCGGGGACGGGCGGCGACCAGAGTCTCGTCGACGGTCGACACCAGCGCGCTGACGAGGGCGAACGGGCGCCCGTCTTCGATCGAACGCGCGGCCGCGATGCCGACGCCCGACGTGACGAAGAGGATGATGTCGTCGTAGTCGCCGTTGTCCCACAGGCCGCTGATCCAGCCCGGGTCCGGCGGACTCGCGTAGGCGAGGACGACCAGCGACATCATCGCGCCGACGAGGAGGAGGCAAACCGATCGCTGCCGAAGCATCGCTGGTGAATTAGCATCGCGTTCACGACATGTCAAGGCGGCGCGGGCTTCGGTCCACCATGAAGCGAGCGGGGCATGGGCGATCCGACCGCCCATGCCCCGCCGTGACTTCACGAGCGAGCCGACCTAGAAGGACAACCTCACGCGCGCGGCGGCGTAGTAGCCGTCCCGCGCATCGCGCTTCACCGCCACGCCGTTCAGCTGTTCCGTCATGTCTAGCGCGTGACCGGCGAAAAGATAGTAGCCGGCCAGGTCGAACGCCGCGTTCGGCGCGAACCGCCAGGTGAATCCTCCGTTGACCTCGGTCCCGATGTAGCTGGAATCACCCTGGGCAAAGCTGTTGCTGTTGATCGCGATCCGGGACGTGCAGCCCGTGGCGCTGTTCGCCACCGTGAGGGCCGGACACCCGGTATCCGTGTCGACTTTCTCGGCCGTCCAGTTCGGCGACACGACGCCGTAGAAGCTCAGAGCCGGCGTGAGGCTATACGTGCCTCTCAACGCGAACGACGCTCGGCCGTAGCGATCGTAGCCGATGTTGGTGTCCATGCCGAGGTT
>DASPZZ010000283.1:0-2196 GCA_035635995.1 Binatia bacterium
ACGACCGCGATCGTCCGCTCCGGGCGCGCGTGGTCGAGGTTCTGCGGCGAGGTCGCCACCAGGATGTCGAAGCCGAGGTAGCAATCGGCCGATCCGGCCGCCACCTTGCTCGAGACCTGGGTCGCCCGGTCGAGAATCTTCAGGTGCGAGACGACCGGTCCGCCCTTCTGGCTGAGGCCCGTCTGATCGAGGCCGCGGACGTGCTTGCCGTCGAGGAGCGCCGCCGTGCCGAGGATCTGGTTCACGGTCACCACGCCGGTGCCGCCGATTCCCATCATGAAGACGTTGGCCTCGCCGGAGACCCTTCGCTCCGGCTCCGGCAGCACGCGCTCGACCTTGAAGACGCGGCGCTCCTTCTTCAGCGGATCGACGAGCGGCACGATGGTCAAGAACGAGGGGCAATCGCCCTTCAGGCATGAATAATCCTTGTTGCACGACGATTGATGGATCTGGGTCTTTCGTCCAAATTCCGTTTCAACCGGATGCACCGACAGGCAGTTGCTCTTCACCCCGCAGTCGCCACAGCCCTCGCAGATCGCCTCGTTGATGAAGACGCGCATTTCTGGATCGGGCAGGCGCCCGCGCTTCCGGAGCCGCCGCTTCTCGGCAGCGCACCGCTGGTCGTACACGAGCGCGGTGACGCCCGGAATATCGCGCAGCAACCGCTGAGCCTCGTCGAGCCGGTCGCGGTGCCATACCTCGACACCCGGGGGCCACGTGGTGCCCTTCGGATACTTGTCGGGCTCGTCGGTCATCACGATGATGCGCTTGACGCCTTCGGCGGCGATCGAGTGCGTCAGCTCGGGCACCGGCATCGCCCCGGCGGCGTCCTGGCCGCCCGTCATCGCCACCGCCGAGTTGTAGAGGATCTTGTAGGTGATGTTCGCGCTCGAGGCGACCGCCTGGCGGATCGCCAGCGAGCCGGAGTGGAAGAAGGTGCCGTCGCCGAGGTTCTGGAAGAGATGCTTGGTCTCGGTGAACGGCGCGATCCCCACCCACTGGACGCCCTCGCCGCCCATGTGCGTGAGGCCCATCGTTCGGCGGTCCATCAGGAGCGCCATGCCGTGGCAGCCGATCCCGGCGCTGGCCATCGACCCCTCGGGCAGCACCGTCGAGCGGTTGTGCGGGCAGCCCGAGCAGAAATAGGGCTGGCGGCTCAGGGTCAGCGGCGCGGGCCGCTGGCGCAACGCCTCGAGCAGCGCCACACGGGCGGTGATCGAGTCGAGATGAATCCGGCGCTCGAGGCGCGTCGCCAGGATCTGAGCGATCCGGTCGGCGTCGAGCTCGCTGTCGGCCGGCACGAGCGGGCGGCCCTGCTCGTCGTTCTTGCCGACCACGCGCGGGCGCTCGGCCTGGTTGTAGAGGATGTCGCGGATGAAGAGCTCGCAGAACGCGCGCTTCTCCTCGATGACCAGGAGCTCCTCGAGGCCGCCGGCGAACTCGCGAATCGTGGTCGGCTCCATCGGGAACATCATCTCGATCTGCATGAGACGGACGCCGTAATGCCGCAGCGCCGCGTTGTCGAGCCCGAGCTCGGCGAGTGCCTCGCGCAGGTCGTAGTAGGTCTTGCCGGGAGCGGCGATACCGAGCCAGGCGTTCGGGGTGGGCAGCGTGATCCGATTGAGCCGGTTCGCCGCCGCGAAGGCCTTGGCCGCCTCGAGCCGTCCGTAGTGGATCTCGCGCTCGGCCTCGAGCCCCCAGGGCGGCATCAGCAGCGGATTCTGTCGCGCCTGCCAGGGGCGCCCTTCGTAGAGGAAGCCCGGATCGGCCACCACGATGCGGTCCGGCGCCACCTCGGCCGTCCCGATCTCGTCGGCCACGTTGGTCACGATCTTGAAGCCCACCCAGAGCCCCGAGTAGCGCGAGAGCTCGAATCCCAGACGGCCGAGATCGAGGATCTCCTGCGCGCTGCCCGGATAGAGCACCGGGAACAATGCATCGTAGAACGCCACTTCGGAGTGCGACGGAATCGTCGACGACTTCGAGAGCGGGTCGTCGCCGCCGAGCGCCAGCACGCCGCCGTTGCGGGAGACGCCCGCGAAGTTCGCGTGCTTGAAGATGTCGCCGGTCCGGTCGACGCCCGGGCCCTTGCCGTACCACATGCCGAGCACGCCGTCGTACTTGGGCTTCGGGAAGAGGTTGGCGAGCTGGCTGCCGTAGACGGCCGTCGCGCCGAGGTCCTCGTTGACGCCCGAG
>DASPZZ010000284.1:0-5714 GCA_035635995.1 Binatia bacterium
CTGGGGGGAGTCTAGCCGAACGCCACGACACGCACCAGCGCCCCGGCCTGCACTGCACCGGGGCGCTCTGTAACACTCACGTGCCGGTCGGAGCCTACCGGGACTCGACTCGCCCCTCGATTACCTCCAACTTCGGTACACTATCGGGTGCAAGCGGAGCGGCGATCGCTCCCCCCGACGTCAAATCAATGCAGGCGGCGGTCGTCGAAGCCGGCGGAGGACTTGATCCGCTCCGCCGTGCCGGGGATGTACTTCTTCTCGAGCTCCTGGAAGTGGGCGACGCGCGCCATCACGTGGTGGCTCTCGGTCGGGTGGCCCACCTTCGCCTTCTCGAGCCGCCACTGCGCCTGCTCCTCGTCACGCACCAGCTCGTCCATCGCGTTCCAGACCGCGTACGTCGCCGCGTGAGAGGCGAAGAGCGTGATGAAGATGAACTTGTAGCCGAGGGCGCCCAGCTCCTGGAACGTGAACGGGTTGGGGTCCTGGTGCCAGCGGAAGGACGAGGAGTAGTTGAAGGCGAGCGGCAGGTCGGGGTGCGTCTCGCGCATCGCCCTGGCGAAGGCGATCGCCGGCTCGCGCGAGGCGTTCGAGAGCTCCGCCCACACGAGGTCGACGCCCGCGTCGGCGTAGGCGCGGCCCCGGCGGATCGCCTCCTCGAGGCTCCCGCCGACGGCGCCGTAGGCGTCGGTGCGGGCGATGATGACGAAGTCGCGGTCGAGGCGGTCGCGCGTGTCGATGGCCGCCCGGTACTTGCCCAGGGCCTCCTCGAGGCTCACGACCGTCTTGCCGGCGATGTGGCCGCAGCGCTTCGGGAAGTGCTGGTCTTCCAGGTGGATCCCCGCCACGCCGGTCTTGGCGAACTCCTGCACCGTCCGGATCGTGGAGAGCGCGTTGCCGTAGCCGTCGTCGGCATCGGCGATGACCGGCAGGCTGGTCGCACCGGCCACCATCGAGGCGATCCGCGCCACCTCCGTCTGCGTGAGGAAGCCCATGTCGGGCCAGGCGTTGGCCAGCGCCATCGAGTAGCCGCTCAGATAGATCGACTTCATGCCCACCCGCTCGGCGATCTGGGCGTCGAGCGGCTGATAGACGCCCCCCGTGAACAGGTAGGGCTCCTCCGCCAGCAGCCGTCGGAACTTCCGTCCCATGCTCTCCAGCATCGCGGCATCTCCTCAGGCGACGCGGCGCGCGACGACCATCGCGCACCAGCGGCAGTAGGTGTGGGTGTCCACGTGGATGGCGCAGCTCCGGCAGCCCACCGTCCCGCACTCCTGGCAGGGCGCCACTCCCGACGGCCCCTCGAGCGTCATTCCGCACTCGCACGTTGTCGGCATCACCGTTCCCCCCGCGTTCGAGCCGGCTTCGCGCCGCCTCTGTGTCAGCCAGAGTGCGGCCGGGGCCGAAGCAAAGCAATGTTATTGTTTTTATCTCCGAGATAAATTATTTTTATCACAGGGAAATTCCGGAATCGGACGGCATGGAGATCCCTATGGAGATCCCTCAGGTCGAGGCGTTCTTGGCGGTCGGGACGTTCGGCGGCTTTCGCCGGGCCGCCGCGGCACTCCGGCTCACGCAGCCGGCGGTGAGCGCGCGCATCCGGGCCCTCGAGGACTCGCTGAGCGTGCGGCTCTTCGAGCGCGGCCAGCACGGCCTCGCCCTCTCGGCCGCGGGCCGCGCGTTCCGGCCTCACGCCGAGCAGCTGCTGCAGGCCGTCGCGCTCGCGCGGCAGGCGGTGCACGATCTCCGGCCGGCGAGCGGGGGCGCGATTCAGATCGCCGCCGTGCTCTCCATCTGCACGTACCTCCTGCCCGACGTCCTCAAGCGGTTCCAGACGGCCCATCCAAGGGTGATGATCACGGTGCGCTCGGGCCACTCGAAGGAAGTGCTCGAGATGGTGCTGCGCGGCGAGGCGGAGATCGGGCTCGCCCGGTCGCTGCACCATCCCGAGGTCGAGACGGTGAGCCTCCGGGACGATCCGCTCATCCTGGTCGGGCGCGCGACCGCCTGGCCGCCGCGCACGCGGCGGGCGCGACTGGAGGAGGTCGCCGATCGGCCGCTGATCTTCTTCGACCGCGGCTCGAGCGACTGGACGCTGACCCAGGGCCTCTTCCGGCGCGCGGGGCTCGTCCCGAACGTGGCGCTCGAGGTCGAGACGATCGAGACGGCCAAGCGGATGGTGGAGCGCGGGATGGGGCTCGCCTTCCTCCCGCACCTGGCCGTCGGTCGCGAGCTACGGCGGCGAAGCCTGGTGGCGATCGAGATCGTCGACGCCGAGCCGATCAGCCGCAGCCTCGACGTGATCCATCCCCGCGCCCGGCCGCTCTCGACGGCGGCCCGCGCCCTGCTGCAGGCGCTCCGGTCGACGCTGAGCGACGCCGGCGGCCCGCCGCGGCGGCCGCGGTAACCTCAGCGCGCGAGCAGGAGACGAAGGAGCGCCCGTCCCCTGTCGCCGCTCCACGGGCGGATGCCGATCGCCTTGCCGACCAGCCGGCCCTCGCGATCGACGAGGAAGACGGTCGGCGTGTAGGCGATGCCGTAGCTCTTCGTGACGGCGCCCGTCGGCTCGAGCAGCACCGGGGACGTGACGCCCCGGCTCTTCACCCACGTGACGACCAGGTCGCGCTCCTCGCCGAGGTTGATCGCGACGACCGCGAGTCCCTGGTCCTTGAACTCCCGGTGGATCCGCTCGATGGTGGAGGGCAACTCCCTCGCGCAGTAGGGTCAGCCGCTCTCCCAGAAGTAGAGGAAGGCGGCGCGGCCGCGAAGGCCGGCGAGCGAGACGGGCTTGCCGTCGAGCGACTCGAGCGTGAACGACGGGGGCGTCTGGTCGCCGAGCGGGGTGATCTGGAACTCGGACAGGAGATCGTCGAGCGCGTCGTCCGCCGCGGAGGCGGGCAGCAGCGAGAGCAAGCCCACCAGGAGGACCAGGGCCGGGCTACGGCTTGACGTACGCGTAGCCCGCCTCCTGGAGCTCCATCACCCGCACCACACCGCTGGGCACCGCGGTCACGCCCTCGATCAGATCCTTGAGGTCGATCTTCTGCCGCGCCATCGTGATCTGGCACGCGTCGACCTTGAGCCCGCCCGCCAGCAGCGTCTCGAGCTTCCCGCGCACCTCGGGATCGATGTCCTTGGCCAGGAACGTGCGGAGGGCCGGGCCGTGGACGACCAGCTCGAGCGTCTCGATGTTCTTCCAGCCGACGACCTGGACGTGGTTCTCGATGTTGACGAGCACGGCCCGCGCCTTCTCGACGCCGCCCTCGTTCAGGTGATAGAAGACCCGGTGCTTCCGCGGATGGTCCGGCGCGTGCGACGCCTGGGCACCCGCGAACCACACGAGCGTGCCGGCCACGACGACCGCGAGCCGCCAGCGAGCGCTGCGCATCATTGCTCTCCTCCCTCGCTCACACGACCCGGACGCGCGCGCGCGGGCCGAGCTTCACGCGCCCGACGCTTCGAAGGTGATCGGCCACGACGTCCCACGCCGGGGGCCCGTCGACCTCGGCGAGGCTCGCCCAGCCCGTCGCCTTGTAGCGGTGGGTGGGCTCGACGGGACGGCCGGCGACGCGGATGTCGCGGATTCGCCTGCCGATCGGCTTGGACGGTTCGATCGCGTAGGTCAACCCGCCCAGCCGGACCATGTCGCCGCCCTGGCGATAGTACGGGTCGGGATGGAACAGATTGTCGGCGACGTCCTCCATGAGGCGGTGGATCTCGCTGCCCGTCATCTCCCGCACCCAGGTGTTCGGGTAGGTCACGGCGGTGTGAGCGTACACGTCCTCCAGCGTGATCTCCTGCCCCGGCACGATCGTGATCCCCCACCGGAAGCCCGGCGAGAACGCGATCTGCGCGTCGGCGCGCCGCAGGAGCGCGTCGAGGATCAGCTCGTCGAACGGGCCGTTGAAATTGCCGCGCCGGTAGAGCAGCGATTCCGAGACCGCCAGGCGCTCGCCCAGCTTCGCCGCGTGGGGGCGGCGGATCTCGTCGATCAGCCGCGCCATGTCCGGGTCCGCCGGGACGTCCTGGGCCAGGACGGGAAGGAGCCGGTAGCGGTAGCCCCCGACGCGCCCGCGCTGGACGTCTAGGTCCAGCCGACTCAGGAACTTGCCGTGGGAGCCGGAGTTCACGACGAGCGTTCGGCCCACGAGGATCGGCTGCGGCAGCGCGTCGTGCGTGTGGCCGCCGAGGACGACGTCGAGGCCGTGGACGCGCGCCGCCAGCTTCAGGTCGACGGCGACGCCGTTGTGCGACAGGAGCACGACCAGGTCGGCCTTCTTCTCGTCGCGCAGCTCGTGGACGAGCGCCTGGACGCCGTCTTCCCGGATGCCGAAGGTGAGGTCGGGCACGAAGCGCCGGGGATGCGAGACGGGCGTATAGGGGAAGGCCTGGCCGATGACGCCGACACGAACGCCGCCCACGTCCCGGATCGTGTAGGGATGGAAGGGGCGGTCCGCCCATCCCAGCTCCGTCACGTTGTGGGCGACGAAGTCGCCGGCGAAGAGTCCCTTGCGCTCGCGATCGCCGAAGAGCTCCTTGACCCGGTCGAGGCCGTAGACGAACTCCCAGTGCGGCGTGAAGACGTCCACACCGAGCTGGTTCGAGACCCGCACCATGTCTTCGCCCCGGCTCCAGAGCGCGGTCGCGGAGCCCTGGAGGGTATCGCCGCCGTCGAGCAAGAGCGTGCGCCCGCTCCGCTCGTCCCGGATCCGCCCGACGAGCGTCGCCAGGTGGGCGTAGCCGCCCATCCGGCCGTATCGCGCCGCCAGCGCGGGAAAGTCGAGATACGTGTACGCGTACGCCTCGACGGAGCCGGGAGCGACGTGGTACGCGCGCAGGAGCTCGGCGCCCGTGAGGAAGGGCGGCCGGCCGCGCTCGGCGCCGACGCCGAGGACCGAGTCGGGCTCGCGGTAGAACACCGGGCGGAGCGTGGCGTGGGCATCGGTGATGTGCAGCAGCGTGACGTTGCCGAGCGGCTCGAAGGCGAGCAGGCGCGCGGGACCGTCGGCGGCCTCGAGCCGCCCCGGCCGGAGGCCCGCTCCCGCGGCGATCGCGAGGAGCTTGACGAGGTCGCGCCGCGAGACGTCCATGCGCTAGTGGCGGATGCCGGGCACGCTGAGCGGTTTGCCGTTGTCGAAGGTCGCCAGGTAGAGCTCCAGCTCCGCGTACTCGATCGAGTCCGCCGCGAGCATGTTCATCCCGAGCGGCGTCATGCACCACTGGACGCGCTTGCGCATGTCCCACACCTCGCCCTGACTCGTCCGCCACACGGGGAAATGCCGGGTCAACCCCGCGGTGACGTCCGCGAGGAGGCGGCCTCCCAGGAACTTGTTGGCACCCCGGTCGGCAGTGTGGCAGTCGGCGCACGCGTGGTTGCGCTCACCCACACGCCGCGAGAAGGTCGCCCGGCCCCGCGCCAGCCCCGCGCGCGCCTCGGCGCTCGACGTGTCGACGTTCACCGGCAGGCCGTTCGACGCCTGCTTGACGAGCATCGTCAGGTTCAGGTTGTCGGCCGACCCGGACGGCAGCGTCCGGCCCGTCATTTCGGGCGCGTGGACCGTGAGGAAGTCCTCGAGGCTCATGACCCGTCCGGACGCCCGCACGAACTTCGGGTACCGCGTCGCGACGCCGCGCATCGCGCGCTCGACGCCCCCGCCGTGGCAGTCGGCGCACGCCTTGCCGACCGGCCCCCGCGCGGTCCACAGCGCCTCGGCACC
>DASPZZ010000285.1:0-6697 GCA_035635995.1 Binatia bacterium
GTCCATGACGAGGGCGAACTCGTCCTGCGCCGGCGCGCGCCAGCCCGAGGTTCCCTCCGCGCGGATGGCCTCGATCACGTACTCGATGTTCTTGCCGACGGCGACCTTCTCGTACGGCTTGGACTTCGAGGCGACCTCGAAAATGTTCGAGAAGACGTAGTTACGAGCGTCATCGTTGATGACCTCGACGCCACCCTTCTCGTAGTGCGCGAGCGAGCCGAAGCGCGTGGTGTATTGCTGCCCCATCTGCCGTCTCCTTTCCGCCCAGAGTGCCCTCGGGCGATCGAGGAGCGCCACGGGTTTCCCGGGGCGCTCCGAGCGTGGGGGGGTGTGGGGGGCCATTTCGGGGCCCCCCACGTTTAAGGCACCACCCCCCGCGGCAGCGATTCGACGTGCGCGCAGATCTCGCCCGGGCGCGTGAGCCAGATGCGGTCGCGGTGCTTCACGATGTGCTCGAGCGCGCGCCGCAGCTGCGGCATGCGGTATGACCGCCCGACGACGAACGGGTGCAGCGAGATCGGGCACACGAGCGGCTGGCGCGCCGACTGCCGCAGCAGCTCGTCGAACTGGTCCACGATCATGTCCGCGAACTCGCGCGCCGAGTGCTTGTACCAGACGATGCCGCGCGTGTCGTTCACCTCGATCGGGTAGGGCATGGCGAGCAGCCGGCCGCCCCGGGTGCGCAGCCACACAGGCTGATCGTCCATGGTCCAGTCCATCGTGTAGCGGTAGCCGGCCTCCTGAAGCAGGTCGAGCGTGACCGACGAGTTCGAGAGCCACGGGCTCATCCAGCCGAGGGGGCGTCGGCCCTCGTGCCGCTCGATCGTTTGGGTGACGCGCGCGATCATGGCGCGCTCCTGGTCCTCGGGCATGTGCTCCTGGCCCTCGGAGTTCGTCACGCCGTGGCCCACGATCTCGTCGCCGCGCTTGCGCAGACGCTCGGGGATGTCGGGCGCGGCCTCGTAAACCTCGGCGTTCATCTGCGCCTCGACCGGCAGGTCGAGCTCGTCGAACAGATCGAAGAGCCGCCACACACCGACGCGGTTGCCATAGTCGCGCCAGCTGTAGACGCTGGCGCTCGTCGCCTGATCGGGAGGCGCGATGGCCACACCCTTGCCGACGCCGAAGCCGAACGCTTCGATGTTCACCGCAACGTACACGGCGAGGCGCGCGCCGTTCGGCCACGCGTAGTCCGGCCGCTTCGTGATGTTGGAGTAGTCGTAACGTCCGTGGGTGGGCAGCATCGTCGTCTCCTCACGCCGACACGCAGTCGATCGACGCCGAAGTGTACCCCATCGCGGTGATCAGACGCTCAGCGTCGCGCCAGCGCGAGCGCCGCGGCGTACCCGGGGCCGGCGTCGATCGTCAGCGTCGACCACGCATCGCCGTCGACGTCCGGTGCCCCGTCACGGAGCAGCGACTCGCATGCGCCGAGCCCATCGCCGCGGGCCTTGACCCAGGCTTCCTTGCGGGTCCACACGCGAAAGAACTCGCCGGCGCGCCGCTCCGAGGGGAGCGCGCGGAGCCCGGCGACCTCGCCGGACGAGAAGAAGCGCGTGGCGACCGGCTCCCAGTCGATGCCCTCCTCGATCCGCTCGAGGTCCACCCCGACGCGCCGCTGCCGGGCGAGCGCAAAGAGCGCCCGTCCCCCGGAGTGCGAGACGCTGAACTCGAGGCCGCCCGCGGCGGCACCGGTCAGGCGCGGCCTGCCCCGCGCGTCGACGGCGAACATGACGTCGCCCGGCGCCCCCCCGAGATAGAGGGTGAGGATCGCGCGGAGCCGCGCGCGGGCGACGACGAAGCGCCGGCGATCATGCTCGAAGTGGTAGCGACCCGCCCGGACACGCTCGTCGGCCGTGAGGAGCCCGGCGAGATCGCCGATGGCCGCATCGTCGAGGTCCAGCTCGGCGCACCACACCTGGACGTCCTCGCGCGCCAGGATCACGCGCGCCTCGTCGGAGACAGACGCGCTCATCTGTCCTCGGCCCCCAGGTGGCGGAGCAGCTCGGCGGCCAGCGCGCGGACCCGCGGCTGGCCGAGGATGTCAGCCTGCGCACCGCCGATCTCGCAGACGCTCAACCCACCCGCGGCGAGCGGCTTCCACTCCACAGCGAGATCGCCATTGGGGACCGGCGGCCTCGGGCTCAGGAAGAGCGTCACCGGCCCCGCGTACGGCCGAGGCACATACGCGCGCAGACCCCGGAGATGCGCCTCTTGAGTCCGTCGGATGGCGCGATCGATCGGAGCTTCCCTGCCCAGGGCGCGCGCGGTCCTGGCGGCAATCCAGGTCCCGAGTCGGTTCGCCCTCCGCCGAACGGCACGGAGCAGTTTGCCCGACGGGAGACCGGCAAGCTTGCTGACGTCGAGGGCGATCTGCCGTCTCAGGCGACGAACCCGGCCGAAGAACGTTACGCGACGTCCGGGAGGGCCAGGATCGAGCAGGGCCAGCAGTGCGACGGCGTGCCCCTGTGCCTGGAGCTGCCGCGCCATCTCGAAGGCGACCACGCCCCCGAAGCAATAGCCGGCCAGGCGGTACGGGCCTTCCGGCTGAAGCTCGCGGATCTCCCGAGTGTAATGCGCGGCGATGTCCTCGATCAGCGTCGAGAAGGCCTGAGTTCCATCCAGCGCGAGAGCCTGGAGTCCGTAGACGGGTTGCCCGGCACCCAGCATACGCGCGAGGTCGTAATAGCAGAGCACGTGGCCCACGTGGGGATGGACACAGAACAGCGGCGGCTTGTCGCCAGCGGGTTGAATGGCCACGAGCGACGACCAGCGCGCCGCCGGCAGGCCGTCCTCCCGGAGCGCGCGCGTCAGTTGTTCGACCGTCGGTGCCCGAAAGAGCGTGGCCACCGGAAGGCGCCGGCCGAGGCCCTCCTCGATCCGGGCAAATAGGCGCACTGCCAGCAGGGAGTGCCCGCCCAGATCGAAGAAGTTGTCGCGCAGGCCGATCCCGCGGACGCCGAGCACCGTCTCCCAGATCGCCGTGACCTGGACCGCCAGCGGATCGCGCGGCGCCGCGAAGGCCGCCGCGCTGTCGGGGCGAGCCTGTCCGGGAGCCGGCAGCGTACGCCGGTCCACCTTTCCGTTCGGCGTCAGCGGCAGACGCTCGAGCGTCACGAAGGCAGACGGCACCATGTAGTGTGGCAGCTTCTCGCCGAGGAATCGTCGCAGCTCCTCGCTCGTCGGCGCGGGCGCGGAACGCGGTACGAGGTAGGCGACCAGCCGCGCCTCGCCGGGCAGGTCCTCCCGGGTCAGCACGAGGCTCTCACCGACGGCGGGATGGCTGCCCAGCGCCGCCTCGATCTCTCTGAGCTCGATCCGGAACCCACGAATCTTGACCTGGTGGTCCGCTCGACCCAGGAACTCGATGGTGCCGTCCGGATGATAGCGGGCGAGATCGCCCGTCCGGTACAGCCGCGCGCCGGGGCCGGTCACGAAGGGGTTGGCCACGAACTTCTCGGCGGTTAGCTCGGGACGGTCCAGATAGCCGCGCGCCAGGCCGTCGCCTCCCACGTAGAGCTCGCCGCTCACGCCGACAGGCACCGGCTCGAGATGGCGATCCAGCAGGTAGACCTGCGTGTTGTCGATGGGCCGGCCGACGGGAACGGCCAGGTGATCACGCAGATGCCTCGTGTCGTACCACGTGGCGTCGGCGGAAACCTCGGACGAGCCGTAGAGGTTCAGAAGCACGCTGTGAGGCATGCGCTCCCGGAAGCGGTCGGCCAGTTCTCGGGACAGCGCTTCGCCGCTGCAGATCCAGAGCGTGAGCCCCGGCAGCAGCCGCGCCAGGTCCATGTCGGTGTCGAGGAGGACCCGCAGCAACGACGGGACGAGGACGATGCGGCTGACGCGCTGGTCCGCCAGGCACTGAACGAGTCGACGCGGATCTCCGACCACGTCATCGGGAACGATGTGCGTCGAGATCCCGGCGAGCAGCGGCCCCAGAACCTCCCAGACCGAGTCCACGAAGTTCAGCGAGGTCTTCTGACAGCACACGTCGGCGGGGGTGAACGGGTAGGTCCGCCACATCCAGGCGAAGCGATTCACCGCGCCGCGATGCAGGCCGAGGACGCCCTTTGGCTGCCCGGTCGACCCCGACGTATAGATAACGTATGCGACGCTGTCGGCGGTGGCACCGCTGGCGGGATTGTTCTCGCTCGGGGCGGCGGTGGCCTCGCCGTCCGCATCGAGACAGAGAACGATGGGGGTCGCGCTTTCCGGCAGGCTCCCGAGCAGCCGTCGCTGCGTCACGATCACCGTGGGTCGGGCATCAGCGAGGATGAAGGCGAGCCGATCCTTCGGATAGGCCGGGTCCAGTGGGACGTACGCGCCGCCGGCTTTGAGGACGCCGAGCAGTCCCTGCATCATGAGCGGTGAGCGCTCGACGCAGAGGCCTACCAACACGTCGGGGCCCACGCCGCGCTCGCGCAGGACGTGCGCCACGCGGTTCGCCAGGCCGTTCAGCTCGCGGTAGGTCAACGACTGGCCGCCGCCGCTCACCGCAACGGCGTCGGGCGTGCGCGCGACCTGGGCCTCGAAGAGCTCGTGGAGACACGCCCGGCGCGGGTACTCCACGCCGGTATCGTTCCACGCGACGAGGAGCTGCTGGCGCTCGGCGTCGGTCACGAGCCGCAGGCGGGACACTCGCTCGTCGGGATCGAGGACGGCGGCTTCCAGCAGCCGCCGCCAGTGTCCCAGCATCCGATCCATCGTCGCCGCGTCGAAGAGGTCGGTGTTGTACTCCAGCATCGCCGTCAAGCCGCCCTCGGTCGTCTCCACAGAGAGCGTCAGATCGAATTTCGACGTCCCGGTGTCGACGGTGAGCGGGCTCGATGTCAGGCCGGCCAGGCTGAGGGTCGACGTCGGGATGTTCTGAAAGGCGAACATGACCTGACACAGCGGACTGTAGCTGGAACTCCGCTCGGGCTGTAGCTCCTCGACGAGCTTCTCGAAGGGCAACTCCTGATGACCGTACGCGCCCAGGGCCGACTCGCGGACCCGCGCCAACAGCCCTCGAAACGTGGGCTCGCCCGACAGATCCGTGCGCAGCACGAGCGTGTTGACGAAGAACCCGATGAGCCCCTCCAGCTCGGGGCGGGTGCGGCCCGCGATCGGCGAGCCCACCAGGATGTCCTCCTGGCCGGTGTAGCGATGCAGCAACGCCTGAAACCCCGCCAGCAGCGTCATGAAGAGCGTGACGCCCTCGCGGCGGCTCATTTCCTTGAGTCTCTCGACCAGCGGCCCGGGCAGCAGCGACGACACGTGCGCACCGCGGAGACTCTGGACCGTCGGTCGTTGCCGGTCGGTGGGGAGCTCGAGGGCGGCCGGCGCGCCGGCCAGGCGTCGGCGCCAGTAGCCGAGCTGCGCCTCCAGGCGCTCGCCGTGCAGCTGCTGCCGCTGCCAGACCGCGTAGTCCGCGTACTGGATCGACAGCGGCGGCAGGGCCGAAGGCGCCCCGCGGCCGAACGCGGCGTAGAGATCGGTCAGCTCCCGGAACAGCACGCTCATCGACCAGCCGTCCGAGGCGATGTGGTGCGTGGTCAGGAGCAGCGCATACTCGGCCTCGCCCAGCCGGAACAGCGTGGCCCGCAGCATCAGGTCACGCGCCAGATCGAAGGGGCGACGCGCCTGCTCGTCGAGCAGACGCCGCAGCGCCGCCGACCGCTCCGCGGCCGGGCCCGCCGTCAGGTCGATCACCGTCATGTCCACGGCCCGCGGCGCGCCGATGCGCTGCAGCGGAACGCCGTCCACGGCGGCGAAGGTGGTCCGTAACGCCTCGTGACGCGCCACGATCGCATCGAGCGCCTGGCGCAGGGCCTCCACCTGGAGGGCGCCGCGCAGGTGCACGGCTCTCGCGATGTTGTACACCGCGCTCTCCGGCTCCAGCCGATCCAGGAACCACAACCGTTGCTGGCCGAAGGACAGCGGATAGGACGCCGCCACGTCCCGGCGCGGGATCGCCGGCGTCTCGGCGGCGCATTTCGTGAGCAGGCGCCGCTCGAGTAACGCGCGCTTCGCGGGCGACAGCTCGGCGATGCTCCGACGAAGGTCGTTCGACTCCATCGCGCCGGCCCGGTCAGCTCCCGGGAGCCGTGAGGCGCCGGCGCGCCTCCTCGTCCGACAGGTCCCGCAGCTCACCAAGCATCCGCGCGATCTCAGCGTCGTCCACCCGCTCGGCCTGGCTCTGCGCGATCGCCACGGCGAGGGCGGCGATCGTGGGCGTCTCGAAAATCAGCCGAAACGGCAGCTCCACGCCAAATGCTTCCCGGAGACGGGACATCACACGCGTGGCCAGCAACGAGTGGCCGCCCAGCTCGAAGAAGCCGTCGTGGACGCCGACGCGCTCGAGCCCGAGGAGATCGGCCCAGATCCGCTCCAGCGTTTCTTCGACGGGCGTGCGCGGCGCCACGAACGCGCGCGTCGCGGGGGCGTCGGCGTGCTGCGGTGCCGGCAACGCCGGGCGGTCGACCTTGCCGCTCGCGGTGAGCGGCAACGTGTCCAGCAGCACGAAGGCCGCCGGCAGCATGTACTCCGGCAGGCTCGGCTGCAGGAAGACCCGGAGCTCCGCCGCGGTAACGTGCGCCTCCGGCGCGGCCAGCACGTACGCAACCAGACGTCTGTCGCCCGGCGTGTCTTCACGAGCCACCACCACGGCCTGTCGCACCGCCGGATGCCGGCCCAACACCGTCTCGATCTC
>DASPZZ010000286.1:0-3555 GCA_035635995.1 Binatia bacterium
ATCTCATCACGATGCGCCGCGACGAGCTTGGCCGCCGCCGCGTAGATGAGCTGGCGGTCGCATTCCGAGTTCAAGCCGAGTCGCGTCGGAATCGCCGCGATGCGATCCTCGACTTCGTCGAGCGTCTTCATCGGCAGAGGCTCGGCCTTGCACGCCGGCGGCAGGTCGCTCAGGTCCGCCGCGAACTTGGCGTCGGTGTGGCGGAGCAGGATGAAGGTGAACGTCTTCGAGTCCGGAAACACCCCTTCGAGCTGGAGCGTGCGGAAGAAGAGCGCCTGGTACGTGATGGCGCGCTCCTCCATGATGCTAGGAATGCGGGTGAAATCGAAATTGAGCAGGCTGAAGGGCAGCGAGCGCCGCAGAAGCTGCTTCTCGCCGACCGAGAAGGGGAACGAGCTGTCGAGCGCGATGATGAGGGCCCGTTTGGCCCGCTTCATCTGGAACTGCTTGAGATACAGGAGCAGGAGCGACTCGATCCCCGAGTTCTCGTAGAGGCCGCCGTCTCCAACGTGCCAGTAGGCTTCCTCGTCACCGATTCGCAATGTGGTGGGGCCGATCAGAGGCGCGAACGAAGCCGACATCGTGGCCGCCGCCGCCACGAGCGTCACGCACGGATCAGCGTGGAGGTCGATGGGCGTCATCGGCCACAGCAGCTTCCAGCGCTCGCGGATGAAGGGGCTCAGCTCCATCTGGCGGCCTTCCCGCTTGAGATCCCGCTCCAGATCGGTGAAGAAATCGTACTGAAACGCCCCCGACGGCAATGCGGTCATCGCGAGCCGCCGGCCGTTGTTGTAGAGCGTGGTGTTCACGATCAGGCCCGGCGTATCGCCGGTCTTTTCTCGCGCGGCGAGATCTCCAATGCGAGCCTGGCCATAGAGCTTCGACTCGAGGATCTCGGCGAGCGTGCGCGCGGCGAGCGCCGAGTTGAGCCAGCGAAACGACAGCAGCTGGCGCCAGATCAACGACGTTTCGAAGTCCTGGCTGAGCTCGGTGCGGTACTGATCGAAGAACGCCCGGTAGGCTTCCGAGAGGCTCCCATCGGGATTCAGAACGGGCACGTCGCGACCCGGCTTCTTGAGCACGTAGTAGGTCGCGGAGAGGCTACCTCCGGAGACGCTCGACAGGTGATTGATCTTGTTGATCACCGAGACGCCGTCGGCGGTGCGCAGCCCTGCCAGTGCCTCGAGCCCAGCCTCGGCGAAGAGCGCCGCGCGGCTTCCGCCGCCCGAGAGCGCGACGCCCACGAGTAGATCGCGCTCGGGCATGGTCGTCATGCACGTTCCCGGCGCGTCCACCCGCTTCACGGTGTAGTAGCTGGAGCTGGCGCAGCCAGTCAGGAAGACCGCGCCGATCAGGGCGAGCACAACGCGCGTGACGATCATGGGTCCTCCTCGGGCAAGCCCGAATTCGTTGCGGTCAGCACAACCGGCAGTCTAAGGGTAACGGGTTAATAGGAGACCTGAGACGAAGGTCTCATGGCAGCCCCGCCGGCAGGAGGCCAGCCGATGACCGAAACGTTACGAGATCTCGGGCATATCGATCGATCGTCCGCTCAGCGGGTCGGCCCCGACGTACCGATCTCGGCCTCGCCCTTCTGGGTTCGCATGAGCCCTCTCCGTTCGTGTAGCTTACCTCACGAGTTTTTCGGCCCTCACGCCAATGAGCCGGATCTTCGTTCCGCGCGGGTTCCCCCGCGCGTCGAAGAACGGCAAGAAGAGCTGCGCGGCGCCGGCGTATAGCGCCTCCTCGCTCGCGATCGCCTCGCGCGCCGTGTGCGAGCGCGTCAGCGTCCGAAAGTGCGCGAAGCGAACGGTGATGGTGACGGTCCGGCAGGCGCGAAAGCCCTGGCGCTGGAGCCGTGCGAAGACCTCCCCGGCCAGAGCCCGGACCCGCTGCAGGATGAAGTCGGCGTCGAGCGTGTTCACCTCGAAGGTCTCCTGCTCACCGACCGACTTCGGCTCCCATTCGTTCGAGACGACGCTGTCGGAGAGCCCGCGCGCCTTGGCGTGGAGATCCTCACCCCAGCGGCCGAACCATTCGGCGAGCTGGGCTATCTCGAGCTCGCGCAGGTCGTGGACGGTCCGGATCCCGCGCTCGTTCAGCTCCGTCTCGGTCTTCGGGCCGATGCCGGGGATGACACGGATGCTCATCGGATCGAGAAACGCTTGGACCTCGTCTTGTGTCACGACCGTCAAGCCGTCGGGCTTCTTGAAGTCCGAGGCGATCTTCGCGACGAGCTTGTTGGGGCCCAGGCCGACCGAGCACGTGAGTCCCTCGCGTTCGGCGATCTCGCGCTTGAGCGCCTGCGCGCGCTCGACCGCCGCCTCGAAGCTCCCGAGCGACGACAAGTCCAGATAGGCCTCGTCGATGCTCGCTTCCTCGAACGCATCGCCGGCGGGGGCGAGGATCGCCATGACCCGCTCGGACATCTCGACGTAGAGCCGGCGGTTGCCGTGAACGAAGACCACGGCTTCCTCCCCCTTGCGCCGTGCCGCCTCGGCCAGCTTCCAGGCGCGCGAGATGGGCATCGCCGCGCGGATGCCGTAGCGCCGCGCCGCGTAGCTCGCCGCTTCGACGACGCCGCGGCCCCGGCCCTCCTTCGGGTCGGCGCCGACGACGACGGGCTTGTCGCGCAGCGCCGGGTTGTGGTGCGCCTCGACCGATGCGTAGAAAGCGTCCATGTCCACGTGCGCGATGATCCGCACGGGCGAAGCGTACCCCAGTGTGGCCCTGCCGGCTCGTCGGAAAGGGCGGCGAGGTGTTGCTCCCGGACCGTGGCGGCGGTAGCGTTGTTCGGTGCGCTTCCCTGGCTTGCGCAGTTTTCGCAGCTTCCGCGCGCAGCTCGTCGTCGTGTTCGTCGGGCTGTTCGCCGTCATCCTGGCGACGTGCTTCCTGGTCGTCGCCGCGGCGGTGCGCGCGACCGCGCGGCACGAGATCAACGAAGAGCTTCGCCTCGCGGGCACTTTGTTCGTGCGCCAGCTCGATGCGCGAAGCCAGCAGCTCCTCGCCGCCACCCGGCTGCTCTCGGGCGATTTCGCGCTGAAGACGGCAACCGCCACGGCCGACCAGGCCACCACGCGCTCGGTCCTCGAAAACCACCGGGCGCGCATCGAGGCCGACGTCTTGTTGCTGCTCACGCCCGAAGGCAGCATCGGCGCCGACACCCGCGACCCCGGCCGGCTCGGCGCGATGTTCCCGCTGCCGCGGCTCCTCGAGGCGGCCGAGCAGACCGGCGAGATGTCGCAAATCGCCGCGATGGACGGGGGGCTCTACCGCCTCGCCGTCGTGCCCTTGCTGGCGCCCATCCCCATCGCCTGGCTCTGCGCCGGCTTCGCGATCGACGATCGAACCGCCGCCGACCTCCGCCGCCTCACCGGCCTGCACGTGTCGTTCTTCCACCGCCAGGAGCCCGGCCTCGTCGTGCAGGCTTCGACGCTCGACGGCGCCGACCGCGGCGAGCTCCAGCGCGGGCTGGCCGGCATTCGACGGGACGGCGTGGTCGAGCTGGCCGGCCAGCCGCACGTGGTCCGGATCGAGCGCATCAGCGACGACGTT
>DASPZZ010000287.1:0-1575 GCA_035635995.1 Binatia bacterium
CGGGCCGCATCGCGAGCCGCCCTGGTTCCGGTGGTTCTATCACAAGGACCAGAAGCTCTCCGGCAACCCGCTGGACCAGCGCCTGCTCGCCCGGCTCGTCCGCCGCGCGGCCGCCGCGCTCGGTCTCGAGGTGTACGGCGGTGATGCGATCGCGACGGCCACCGGCGAGCTGGTGCTTCTCGACGTGAACGCCTGGCCGAGCTTCGCGCTCTATCGCGACGAGGCCTCCTCCGCGATCGCGTCGTACCTGGCCCTTCGTTTCTCGGGAGGGAAGCGTTGACCGAACGGCGTGAGGTGGGCCCGCGCTCGCAGAAGATCGTCGCTCAGGAACGAAAGCACCTCGCCTCGGGCTCCCAGGGGTTTTCGCTCTACGCGGGCCTCGCGATGGCCCGTGGCATCGACTGCACCCTGATCGACGAGGACGGCAACGAGTACATCGACTTCATTGCCGGCATCGCGGTCGGGAGCATCGGCCACTGTCATCCCCACTACGTCGAGGCGCTCAAGCGTCAAGTCGAGCGGATCACCTTCGGCAGCTTCACCACCGAGACGCGCGCCAAGTTCCTCGACCTGCTCGCCTCCGTCACGCCCGAGGGGCTCACGCGCATCCAGATGTTCTCCGGCGGCGCGGAGGCGGTCGAGGCCGCCCTGCGGCTCGCTGCCGCGGCCACCGGCAAGGGCGAGGTGCTCGGGTTCTGGGGCGGCTTCCACGGCAAGACCGGCGGCGTGCTGCCGCTGCTCGGCAGCGAGTTCAAGCACCATCTCGGGCCGTTCATGCCGGGCCGCTATCTCGCGCCGTACGCCGACTGCTACCGCTGCCCGCTCAAGCTCAAGTATCCGGACTGTGGGATCGCGTGCGCCGACTTCGTGCGCGACGTCATCCGCTACCAGACCGCCGGCGAGATCGCCGCAATCATCGTCGAGCCGATGCAGGGCACGGCCGGGAACATCATCCCCCCCGAGGGATTCCTGCGCGCGGTCGCCGCGATCGCCCGCGAGCGCGGCGCGCTGCTCATCTCGGACGAGATGATCACCGGATTCGGGCGCACCGGGGCCATGTGGGGCTCGGACCACGACGGCGTCGTGCCCGACATCATGACCGTCGGCAAGGGCGTGGGCGGCGGCTTTCCGCTGGCGTGCGTGGTGTCGACCGACGCGATCACGGCGTCGAAGCCATGGTCGAACCCGAGCGCGAGCTCGTCCAGCTACGGCGGCAACCCGCTCGCCTCGGCCGCCGGCCTGGCCGCCCTCGAGATCATCTTGAAGGAAGACCTGGTCAAGAACGCCGAGCGTGTCGGCAAGGTCATGCTCGGCCGGCTCGAGGCGTTGAAGGAGAAGTACCGGTGCGTCGGCGAGGTGCGCGGCCGTGGCCTGATGCTCGGCATCGAGCTCGTCCGCGACCGGACGACGAAGGAGCCGCTTCCGAAGACGGTTACGCAGGCGCTCTACCAGGAATGTCTCCGCCGTGGGCTCGTCGCGATGACCTACGCGCCATCCGTCCGCATCAACCCGCCGCTGACGATCAAAGAGGATGCGGCGCTGGCGGGGCTGGCGATCCTGGACGAGGCGCTCGAG